>DATCXA010000099.1:0-3257 GCA_036566085.1 Propionibacteriaceae bacterium | reverse complement strand
TCTTCAATGCGGAAGGATCAGGGGCAGCATTGGCCACTGTGACTACGTTGGCAACGTTGAGCTTGGTGCTGCCGACCCTCACCACCAGCCACCCCGGTCCGGAGTTCACGCCTGCCCAGCTCGCCTTTGCCGCCATCGCCTCACTGGCCTTGTACGCGGTATTCGTCATCACACAGACGGTTCGGCACCGCGACTTTTCCTGCCATTGACCTCTGCGGGGGAGGTTGTGGAGTCCGAAGAGCACGCCTATCCACCCAGCGGGAGAGCCGGGCTAGCCAGCCTTGGGCTGCTGTTGCTGGCGCTGATCGCCGTGATCGGCTTGGCCAAGGTCGAGACACCAGCAATCGAAGCGGGCGTGGCCGCGGTCGGATTCCCTCCGTCGTTCGTTGGAGTGGTTATCGCGCTCCTGGTGCTGTTGCCTGAGACACTCGCGGCGGCCAGGGCGGCACGTCGTGATCGAATCCAGATCAGTCTCAACCTTGCGTTTGGGTCTGCAATGGCCAGCATTGGGCTGACGATCCCAGCCATTGCCATCGCTTCTATCTGGCTCGAGGGGCCGCTGGTACTCGGTCTGGATGCCACTCAGATGGTGCTGTTAGCAGTGACCGTCGTTGTGGCGATCCTTACGGTGGTTCCAGGCCGCGCCACGCGGCTCCAAGGCGCCGTACATCTGGTGCTGCTCGCGGCATTTCTGTTTCTCGCTGTCAACCCTTGATAGGCGAAAAGTCGGCACTGGTCGGAAATTCGACCCGTCAACGCTGTATCTGAGCTTGAAATCCCCACATTGGTCCGAAATTTGAGAAGTGAGCCCAGCAGCTCAGGGCAGCGTCAGGCGATCTTCTCCAAGATCAGCTCACGTACTCGGGCCGCATCAGCCTGCCCCCGCATCTGCTTCATGACCGATCCGATCAGGGCACCGGTGGCCTGCACCTTGCCGCTCTTGATCTTGTTCACGATGTCAGGGTTGGCATTGATCGCTTCGTCGACGGCTGCCGCAAGAGCACCCTCGTCGGAGACGATCGCGAGCTTGCGGCCAGTGACCACCTCTGCGGGTGAGCCTTCGCCGGCGATCACGCCCTCGAAGACCTGACGTGCCAGCTTGTCGTTGATCGTGCCGCCATCGACCAGCGCTTGGATCTCGGCTACCTGTTGCGGTGACACGCCAACGTCTTCAAGATCAACTCCCGCTTCATTGGCCCGCCGCGCAATCTCGGTGAGCCACCATTTGCGGGCCGCTTGCGGCGAGGCTCCGGCGGCGACTGTCGCCTCGATCGCATTGACTGCGCCGGCACTGATCACATCGCGCATCTCAAGATCAGTGAAGCCCCATTCCGCGCTGACCCGCTTCAACTTGGCGGCCGGAGGCTCTGGCAAGGTCGAGCGAAGCTCCTCTACCCACTCCCGGCTTGGCGCGATCGGCACCAGGTCTGGCTCAGGGAAGTAGCGGTAGTCCTCGGCAGTCTCCTTGTTCCGGCCGGCCGTGGTGATACCAGAGTCCTCGTGCCAGTGCCGCGTTTCCTGGACGACTCTGCCACCGCCAACCAGCACGGCCGCCTGCCGAGTGATCTCGTATCGCAATGCTCGTTCGACGCTGCGCAGCGAGTTGACGTTCTTGGTCTCGGTACGCGTTCCGAATGTAGTGGTACCGACCGGCCGCAGCGAGACATTGGCATCGCACCGCAGCGAACCTTGCTCCATCCGGACATCGGAGACGCCCAGCGCGCGCAGCAGATCCCGCAGCATGGTTACGTACGCTCGCGCTACTTGCGGCGCTTTCGCTCCGGTGCCTTCGATCGGCTTTGTCACGATTTCAATCAGCGGTACGCCGGACCTGTTGTAGTCCAGCAGCGAATAGTCGGCGCCGTGGATGCGGCCGGTGACACCGCCCACGTGTAGCGACTTGCCGGTGTCCTCTTCCATATGAGCGCGCTCGATGCCGATCCGGTAGCTCTCCCCGTCGAGGACGACTTCGGTCCACCCGTCGTAGGCGATCGGTTCGTCGTACTGGGAGATCTGATAGTTCTTCGGCATGTCCGGATAGAAGTAGTTCTTCCGGGCAAAGCGGCACCACTCGGCAATCGTGCAGTTCAGGGCCAGCCCGATCCGGATGGCCGACTCGACCGCCTTTACGTTCACCACCGGGAGCGAGCCTGGCAAGCCGAGGCAGACCGCGCAGACCTGGGTATTCGGCTCCGCGCCGAACGCGGTGGAACAGCCGCAGAACATCTTGGAGGTTGTGTTGAGCTCGACGTGCACTTCCAATCCCAGAACCGGGTCGTAGGCAGCGAGCGCCTCCTCGTACGGCAGCACCGTCATTGCACGGCTCCCCTCTCCGAAAGCCGGTTCAACAGTGGCCCACCCCAACTCGACTGCAGTGCCGCTTCCAGGGCCGCGCCAACGCGATAGAGCCGGTCGTCGGCGAGTGGCGGCGCCATCACCTGAAGGCCAACGGGCAAGCCGTCTTCGGGTGCCAGCCCCACCGGGAAGGACGCGCTGGCGTTGCCGGCCAGATTGGACGGGATGGTGCACAAGTCGTTCATGTACATGGCAAGCGGGTCGTCCACCTTTTCGCCGATCTTGAAAGCGGTGATTGGGGTCGACGGCGAGACCAGCACATCTACCTGAGAAAACGCCTTGTCGAAGTCCCGGGAGATCAAGGTTCGGACCTTCTGCGCCTGCCCGTAGTAGGCCTCGTAATAGCCACTGGACAACGCGTAGGTCCCGATAATGATGCGCCGCTTCACCTCGGCGCCAAAACCAGCTTCGCGAGTGATGGCCATGACCTGTTCCGCGCTCGCCACGCCGTCATCGCCCACTCGCAACCCGTACCGCATAGCGTCGAACTTCGCGAGGTTGGATGAACACTCAGCAGGCAAGATCAAGTAGTAGGCCGGCAGCGCGTAAACGAAATGTGGGCAGGACACCTCGATGATCTCCGCGCCAAGCGAGGCCAGCAGTTCGACGGCTTCGCTGAAGCGCTGCTCGACCCCAGGTGCGTAGCCTTCGCCACCGAGCTCGCTGACTACCCCGATCTTCATTCCGGCGATGTCGGCCGATCGCGCCGCTGCCACCACGTCGGGCACCGGTTGATCAATTGAGGTCGAATCGCATGGGTCGTGGCCGGCGATCACCTGGTGCAGCAACGCGGCGTCGAGCACCGTACGTGCGCATGGGCCGGGCTGATCAAGACTCGAGGCCAGTGCCACCAGGCCGTAGCGCGAACTGCCGCCGTACGTCGGTTTGACACCGACCGTCCC
>DATCXA010000089.1:0-6052 GCA_036566085.1 Propionibacteriaceae bacterium | reverse complement strand
CAGAGGGTGAGCATGTCCTCCGAAATGTCGCATCCGTCAACGTCCAGGCCAGCCCGGAGGTACGGGATGAGCAGGCGTCCGGTGCCGCAGGCGACGTCGAGGGCGGGCTGACCGCCCGCCTCAAGGAATCTTCGAAAGTAGTCAATCTCCGGACCCGAGACATTGAACTCGGCCCACCAGCGTGCCATGACGCCGTAGTGCCATGTTCCGGGCTCGGCCTCCATTCGCCGCATCTCCTTCGGTCACTCGACTCGGTCGATTATCAGCGGCCGCTCGGGCGGTGCAGCTTCCCCAATGGTGTACGCGCCCGCGAGTGCCTCGCGAGCCCTCACAAAACGCTCCGGGGTATCGGTGTGCAAGGTGATCAACGGCTCACCTGCCCGGACGCGCGCGCCCGGTTTGGCATGCAGTTGCACCCCCGCGCCGGCCTGCACGGTGTGCTCCTTGCGAGCTCGACCCGCTCCGAGCCGCCAAACAGCCTCGCCGACCGCCAGGGCGTCCAGCGACTGCAGCACCCCATCCTGTTCGGCGATGATCACGTCCGTCTCGCGCGCGACCGGGAGCTTGGCATCGGGATCGCCGCCTTGGGCTTTGATCATGGAACGCCAAACGTCCATAGCAGCACCAGAGGCCAGCAGATCAGCTGGGTCATGATCATTTCGCCCGACCGCTGCGATCATCTCATGAGCCAGAGCGAGGGTAAGTTCAACTACGTCAGAGGGGCCGCCGCCGGCCAGTACCTCGATAGCTTCCTCGACCTCCAAGGCGTTTCCAGCGGTGAGTCCTAAGGGAACTGACATATCAGTTAGCAGCGCGACAGCGACCACTCCTTCGGCACCCCCGATCTCGACCATGGTCTGCGCCAGCTCCCGCGCTGAATCCAGCGTCTTCATGAACGCTCCCGAGCCAACCTTGACGTCTAGCACCAAGGCGCCAGCGCCTTCAGCGATCTTCTTGCTCATGATCGACGAGGCGATCAGAGGTATCGACTCAACAGTTCCGGTCACGTCTCGCAGCGCGTAGAGCTTCTTGTCGGCCGGCACTAGGCCGGGCCCGGGCGCACAGATCACCGCACCGATATCGGCAAGCTGGCGCAACATCTCCTCGTTGCTCAAGGAAGCGCGCCAGCCGGGGATGGACTCGAGCTTGTCCAGAGTGCCGCCGGTGTGACCAAGTCCCCGACCAGAGAGCTGCGGCACAGCCACCCCGCAAGCCGCGACCAGGGGAACCAACGGCAGCGTGATCTTGTCACCCACGCCGCCGGTGGAATGCTTGTCGACGGTCGGCTTGGACAACGCGGAGAAGTCCAGCCGCTCACCCGAATTGATCATGGCCCGAGTCCAGCGGTTGAGCTCCCGGCGGCTTAGTCCGCAAAACCGCACCGCCATGGCAAGCGCGGACATCTGCTCATCCGCAATCTCATCGGACGTGTATGCCTCGATTAGCCAATCGATCTGAGCGTCGCTGAGCTCAACGCCGTCGCATTTGGTACGGATCAATTCGACGACATCGAACGGAGGATGCGATGAGCTCGTGGCCGTGACCATGCCGGATAGGCTACTTCGGTGCGCATTGCCCGTTTCGCTGCCGGCGGAGACCCGCAGTACGGCGTTGTCGAACTCGCGGAGGACGGTGGCCGCAACCCGGACACGGTCTCGGTCTTGACCGGCGATCCGATGGCGATGGCGGTGAAGCTCACGGGGGAGCGCAAGGAGTTGGTCGATGTTCGGCTGCTAGCACCGGTGATTCCGCGTAGCAAGATCGTCGCCGTCGGCCGCAATTACGCCGCCCACGCAGCCGAGATGGGCGACGAATTGCCCAAGACGCCGCTTACGTTCTTCAAGCCGAACACCTCGGTAATAGGGCCGGGGGAGCCGATCATCTATCCGGCAGCGAGCCGCGAGGTGAGCTACGAAGGCGAGTTGGCCGTGGTGATCGGCCGCATCTGCAAAGAAGTACCCATCTCCCGGGTGCCAGAGGTGATCTTCGGCTACACCGTGGCCAACGACGTCACGGCCCGTGATCTGCAGCGAACCGATCTGCAATGGGCGCGGGCCAAGGGTTATGACACCTTCTGTCCGCTGGGGCCCTGGATCACCACCCATCAGGGCCTAGAAGAGGTTGCGGCCCTCGCGATTCGCACCAGTCTGGATGGCGAGCTGCGTCAGGACGGCAATACCAAGGACATGATCTTCACGATCCCTGAGTTGGTGGCCTACATCTCCTCCTACACGACCTTGCTGCCGGGGGATGTGATCCTCACCGGTACGCCGTCCGGCGTCGGGCCGATGCTCCCCGGACAAGTGGTAACTATCGAAGTCGAGGGAGTTGGCACGCTCAGCAACCCAGTCGTGGGCGCGGGCTCTGCAGAGGATGAAGAGGCATCGAACGAGGCGGTGCAGTGACAGAGGGGAATACCAGGGTCGGGGACACCAGGAGCCGGGACGACTTTGCTGTGCTCGGCGATCTGACCCCCGAGCAGGTCCGGGTACGGTTCCCGCCGTCCCCGACAGGCAACTTGCATGTCGGCAATGTCCGCAGCGCGCTCTTCAACTGGGTCTTTGCCAGGCATTACGGCGGCACTTTCGTGCTACGGGTGGAGGACACCGACGCTGGTCGCAATCTTGAGGAGTCATACCGGGTCCTTTACGACTCGCTCACCTGGCTCGGCTTGACCTGGGATGAGGGACCACTCGTGGGCGGCCCGTACGGGCCCTATATCCAGACCGAGCGCGGCGACATCTATCGCGATGTAGTAGGGAAGCTGCTTGCGGCCAAGTTGGCGTACCGATGCTTCTGTACGCGAGAGGAGATCGAAGCGCGTGAGGCGGCGCGAGCACCGGGCTCGCCCTCGGGTTATGACGGGTTCTGCCGCAACCTCAGCGAGGAGCGGGTCGCGGAGCTAGAAGCGCTGTCGGTTCCTTCAGTGGTTCGGATGCGCGTGCCCGATGCCGACATCGCCTTCGACGATCTGGTACGTGGGCCGGTGCGCTTCGCTGCCGAGCATGTGCCTGACTACGTCATCGTGCGCAGCAACGGCGAACCGCTCTACACCCTGGTCAACCCGCTGGACGATTCCCTGATGAAGATCACACACGTACTCCGCGGTGAGGACCTGCTGCCGTCGACGCCACGCCAGATCGTGCTCTACGACGCCTTGCAGCAGATCGGAGTCGGCAGCGGACGTACGCCGGCCTTCGGCCACCTGCCGACCGTATTGGGTGAACGGAATCAGCGGCTATCAAAGCGGGACAGAGGATCCGGGCTCGCTGAGTATCAGCAGAAGGGTTATCTACCCGAAGCGCTGCTGAACTATCTGGCCTTGCTGGGTTGGGCCATCGCCGACGACCGCGATGTCTTCACTATTGCGGAGATGGTTGAGACGTTCGACATCCGACGGGTGAATGCCAATCCGGCGCGATTCGACGCCAAGAAATGCGAGGCCATCAATGCGGCACACATTCGCATGCTCCCACTAGCGGAGTTGACTCAGAATCTTGTGCCATTCTTTGCTGGCGCCGGCCTGATCAGCGACCCGCCACGGCCTGAGGAGCAAGATCGGCTGGCAGCCGCAACGCCGCTGATTCAGGAGCGCATCAACACGCTCTCTGAGGCTGTGGGCATCTCGGCCTTCCTGTTCTTGCCCGATGACAAGATCACCATTGCTCCCGATGCCGGATTGTCTTCGGACTCCATACCGACATTGGCCGCGGCGTATCAGGCCCTGGCCGCGGCGCCCGACTTCGATCACGCCACCGTGGAAGCGGCGTTGCGCACGGCACTGGTCGATGAGCTCGGGTTGAAGCCACGGTTGGCGTTCGGGCCGCTCCGGGCCGCAATCAGCGGCAGCCGTATTTCGCCGCCGCTGTTTGAATCGATCGAGCTGCTCGGTCGAGAGTCCACGCTGGCGCGGATCGCTGCGGCGCTTTCAGAACTGGGCGAGCCGGCCGTTGCCGCATCCACTCGGGGGCACCTCGACGCTGGACGATCAAGATCGTGACGAAGCAAAAGAGACCAACTGCCCCAGCTCGGACGAGCTCCAAGGTGCGGAGCCGGTCGGGGAATCCGGCGGTCCGTGCTGGTGAACTGCAGCCCGTTGCCCCGCCACCAAAATCGACGGCCCGTAATCGCCAGCCGTCGAAACCGGCTGCGACGGTCCGTGAGCAGGGCGCACTGCCTCCGGATGGTGCCAGCTATCCGCAGATCCTGCGCGGCCAGTGGTACGCGTGGTGGCGCTCGGTAGCCGGCGTTATTTTGGGCCTTTCGCTCTTTTCACTGGTCACCACGGTGGTGAGTCAGGCCCTCGTCATGGTGTTCTGGGCAACCACGGCGGGTGATCAGCCGTATCGGGACTATTTCACGAAGGCCTTCGCGTTCGAACTGCCGACCGGCATGCTGGCGGTGAACCTTGGCCTCGCCACGCTGATTCCCATTGCCTGGGCTCTGATGGCGATGATCCACCAGATGCGGCCGCGATGGCTGTCCTCGGTCCAGCCGCGGATCCGCTGGCGCTATCTGTTCGGATGTCTGGCCATCGCTGCGGTCGTGCTGAACGGCGTCATGCTGCTGTCGACGACGGTTGGAAAGCCGTTGTCTGTCCAGACCCAGCAGGACTTCTGGGCGTTCCTTGCGGTGATCGTGCTTACGTCGCCGATCCAGGCGGCTGCCGAAGAGATCTTCTTTCGCGGGTACCTACTACAGGCCCTCGGCAGCTTGGTGGCTCGGCCGTGGTTTGGAGTCATCGCGTCCTCGGTGGTGTTCGCCTTGCTGCATGGCACGCAAAATGTGCCGCTGTTCGTCGACCGGCTTGCCTTTGGCCTGTTGGCGGGACTTCTGGTGTGGCGCACCGGCGGTCTCGAGGCTGGCATTGCAGCGCACGTGATCAACAATGTGTTTGCATACCTGATCGCTGGCTTGACCACATCGGTTGCAGCGCTCAAAGCAATCAAGGGAATCGGTTGGGTCGACGCCGCGTTCGACGTAGGTGGGTTTGCGCTGTTTGCAGTGCTGGCGTACGCGCTATCGCGGCTGATGAAGCTGCGAACCCACGTAGCCCTCTCGGCGGATTCGACCGTGAGGTGAGCTGACTTGGCTGGCCATCGTTTGGGAGCGACTTGCCGCTTACAGTAGGGTTTGTCCTTGTGCCCGGGCGGGTACGACGCCCGGCGGCAAGACCAGTGGGGTATAGGGTAATTGGCAGCCCGACTGATTCTGGTTCAGTTAGTCTAGGTTCGAGTCCTAGTACCCCAGCGACGCAGAAGCGCCTGATTCGCTGTACGACAAGGGGGAGTTGGTAGGGCTTCCGCGGTCTCATCAATAACGATGATCTGCAGCTAGGGCCCCGTTGTGTAGCGGCCTAGCACGCCGCCCTCTCAAGGCGGTAGCGCGGGTTCGAATCCCGTCGGGGCTACCAGGTAAGGCACCTAGTCAGCGCCTATTTCGTGTCTCGTCTCAATTCGACCACCTCCCCTCCGGTACCTACTGGGTACCCACCAGCGAGCGCTGAGGTGCGCGCTGCGTCCATTGCGTCGGCCACAATGTCGAGCCGATCGCCGAACAGGTGGCCGTACTGATCGAGGGTCATCACCGCCGACTTGTGGCCCAACATCTGCTGGACGATCTTGATGTCGGCGCCGCTGGCAATGGCCAAGCTGGCCGCGGTATGGCGCAGTTCGTGTGGATGGAAGCCAGGGATGCCGAGCTCGGCCGCGGCCCTGGTCAGCACGGCCCGCTGGAAGGTTTGAGAGCGCATCACGGCCCCTCGCTCGCCGATGAACACCAGGTCGCCAGCTGACTTGTCCTCGACGTGGCGAGCCAGTTCCTCAATGAGGAACCTAGGCAGCGGGACCTCGCGACGCTCGTGTCCCTTCGTCGGACCGAACGTCATTACCCCCTTGACCGGAGTCACTGACTCGGCAACGAGCACGCGCCGGCGTAAGAGGTCGAGCCTGCCAACCCTGAGTGCTGCCATTTCGCCCCAGCGAAGACCGGTGTAGGCCAGGAACAAGACGATAAGCCGGTACTCCTCGCCCACGGCGTCGGCGAGCTCGGC
>DATCXA010000067.1:0-4561 GCA_036566085.1 Propionibacteriaceae bacterium | reverse complement strand
CGGCCTAGCGGCTGCGGTAGCCATAGTTGCTCTAATCGGCATTGGCATTCTGGTGACTGCCCTCCTCGTGAACGACCGCAGAGCCGCGGATCCGACTGCCGGCAATGGCGAATCGAGCTCGGCCGTCCCTGCGAGCGCGAGTGTCTCCGGGCCCTCGTCACCGACTCCGAGCGCCGCGTCGCCGACTTCGACAGCATCCGCACCCCAGCAGGGCCCGGCGCCGGAACCGACGCCACAGGCCCGAGCTCGTACGTCCTCCACAGCTCCAGCGCCAACAACTCCACCGGCGCTCCGGGGTACGCCCACGGCAGCGCAGCTCAGGCGGGCGATCACCAGCTACTACGCCTTGATGCCTCGCAACACCGATGCGGCGTGGCCGCGGATGACGGCCTCATATCAAACCAACCATGCCGGTGGGCGGCAGGCATATCAGCGATTCTGGGATGCCATCAGCAAGATCACCGTGGCTGACGTGAAAGGCATACCGCCAGATAGAGCGCAGGCGACCCTCACCTACTACTTCAAGGACGGCCGGGTGGTACGCGAGCGGACCGCGTACGGACTGGTCAATGAGGACGGACGCCTCAAGATCAGCAGCTCAACGGTGCTCAGCAGTGTGACGCTCTCAACGTCATAGTGGGCCTCCAGCCTGCCCGGACGCTGGTACGCCACGCCGCGGAATATGCGTCACCAACCGTTTCGGTCCCGCGACAAGCATCACGACGATCGCGACCAGGACATACAGCGCGACCATGAACCACCAGATCAGCTGATACCCGTCGCCTACGAACTCGGGCAGCATGAACCGGCCCGCTGTATCAATGGCAGCGTGGCAGATGATCACGATTGGCAGACTGCCGTTGGTGCTGTTGTAAAGCCAGGAAAGGATCACCGACAGCGCCAGCGCCCATATCAGGAATTGCATCGGAGGCCGCTGCCCTGTCGGATCAGAGATCAGTTCAGGTAGATGCCACAGTCCCCAAAGGACACCGAGCACTAACGCGGCCCAGATGGCATCGAGTCGAAGTTGCAGTCTGGGAAGGGCAAACCCGCGCCAGCCAACTTCCTCGAAGAGCCCGACGATAATGATGGTCGACAGGAAGAAGTAGGTAATCGCCCGCCAATCTGTGTAACCGCCGGTCCCGCGCACAGGCGCCCCGGCTGCAACGGCCAGTACCGCCGTAAGACCAGCAAGGACAGGGGGGCCGAGCAGCGCGATGGCGTACCAGATCGGATGCACCCGCCAGCGTCCCAGCTGCCGCAGCAAGGCCCACAGCTCACGCCTTCCGCCTGCCAAGAGAGCAACGATCACTGCTGCGATCAACGGCCCAAAAGGCACCAGCGGACTGCTAGTGGGATTCAAGATCACCAATGGCCATAGTGCCCACGACAGCAGGTAGGCCAGTACGAAGTACAGCACCAGGTCGTGCCGGGCAGCCCAGTTACGTGGTGCAGTGACCGTGGTTTCGGCCTCAGGATTGAGTCCTTCGCTGCGCCCGGTCATGTCTTGGAGATGCTAATCGCGCCCGTTGTCCTGTGGCATCCGGACTCGTTCTGGTAGGTGCCGCGGAGGTAGAGTCGGCAGATGGCAGCCGCTACCATTTCGGCGCCTCAAGCTATTGGCGCCGACATCGTCGAGGTACACCCAAGTTGGAAGACCCGGCGGCGACACTTACAACAGCTCCGGCTCCGCGACCAGATCAGCGCGCGGCTTGCCGAGCTTGATCAAATCGCTTGCATTCTCAACGACGCCGCCGACCTGGTACGCGCCGGCTGGCTGCAGGAAAGCTGGTTTGCATATCGCGACGGCAGAGGACGGCTTAGGCCGGTTAACGCCTACAACGCCAAACAGATGACAGGTCACCCAGTGGTCGCAGCCTGCCTGGTAGGCGCTGTCGTGCAAGCCGGCGGGGGTATGCCTTACGTTCGAACGCAACCAGTTCAACGTGCCCTAGACCTGACCTGGCACACCTTGTTCAAGACTTCGCCAGAACTGATCCGCCGGATACCCGCTCCCGAGACGCGCGTACACCATGTTCAAGATCTGACTCGCTGGAACGACCACCCGGGCCGGACTGCTGCTCAGGCGGAAGAACTGCTGCGTCGCAGCGCCACCGCCGCCCGGTCGGAAGCGGAAATCCTGCGCCAGGTGCCGGTCCCACAGCTGTAGCCGCCCACTGTGAGAATGGAGAAAACCGGCATGACGGCCGGGATCGGAGGCATGCGGCTATGCGGGTGGTATGGAGAGGCACCATCTCCTTCGGCTTGGTGACGATTCCTGTCCGGTTGTATGTCGCGACCGAGAGCAAGCGGGTTCCGTCCCATCAGATCCATGTCCCCGACGGTGGCCGAGTGCAGTACAAGCGGGTCTGCTCGATCGATGGCGCGGAGGTGCCGTACGAGGAGATCGGCCGCGGCTACGTCTCGACAACCGGTGAGCTCGTCGTACTCAACGACGTCGATCTCGCCATGCTGCCGGCCAAGACGTCACGCTCAATCGAGGTCATTTCTTTCCTACCGATGGCGGCGGTTGACCCCATTTACTTCGACCGCAGCTACTACGTCGAGCCCGAACCGCAGGCCGCCAAGGCGTACCGGCTCATGCGGGACGCGCTGCGCAAGCTGGGTCGGATCGCCGTCGCCAAGGTCACGCTTCGTGATCGCGAGATCATCGCGGTATTGCGGGTGCACGACGATGTTCTGCTGCTCGCGACCATGCTCTGGCCGGACGAAGTCCGGGAGCCGAGCTTCCCGTTCCTGACCGAGGACGACGAGTGGTTGACACCGAGCCAGGAGCTTGCCATGGCTGAAGCGCTGATCAACTCGCTGTCGGATGATCAGCTGGATCCGGCCAGATACCGCGATGTGCACCGGGAGACACTGACCGCTCTGATCGATGCCAAGGCGACCGGGCAAACCGTGACAACCCAAGAAGCTGCGCCGCGAGGGGCAGCGCCACCCGACCTATTGGATGCGCTGCGCGCCAGCATTGCGGCTGCCAAACAACGCCGGTCGACGGGAAACGGCGGACGCCGGCGCGCCGCTTCGACCGGCAGGGAGGCCAAGAAGAAGCTCAAGAAGCCGGCCGAGGCCAGCCGCGAGGCCGGGCCGCCGAAAAAGCGCAGTTGAGGCGACGGGCCGGCAACACGCCCACTCTCAATACCGCGTTATGAGGATGGGAGCTGGTATCAAGAGCTCATGAGCAGTTGTCCTGACTGTGGCCTCGACTTCGACCACTTCCTAGACCACTGCCACGGCACTCTGGTCGTCCATAGAGATCGCACTCTCGAGTGCACCGATCCTGCCTGCGAGCTTCCTGAGCTGCTGCGGCATGGGTTCATCATCGACTGCATGGCGGTGCTTGGCGGCTGCTGTGTTGATGACACTCTGACAGGCAGCACGCCAGATTCCCATCCTTCGTCGCTCGCAAACAACAAGCGCACATCCGCGGCGTAGCACACCAGCGAGCTCCTGCATTCTGCGAAGCGCACTGCCTGCCATAGCGCTGCGCGGCCGATGACGCAGTGGACCTGCCGGCTGCATCCTGACTTGCATCGCCCGCCGGTGGCCACGTTAGATTGGCCGTTGGATGACTGTGCATATGACGGGGCAGATGACGGGGCGCGAACTGGACGACATCGTCCGAGAGCTCTATGTGCTACCACCAGCCGATTTCATCGCTGCCCGGAACGAGTTGGTACGCCAAGCCAGGTCGGCGGGCAGCCGGGAGATCGCCGAACGGCTGCACCAGCTTCGGCGTCCGACCCGCAGCGCCTGGCTGGTGAATCTGCTCGCCAGCGACGATGCGGCAATGCAGCGCCTGTCGGCCCTGGGGCGCCAGCTACGTGATGCCCAAACCGGATTAGCCGGTGCCGAGCTCCGCACCCTGGCCGAACAGCGCCGGCACTTGATCGCCGATCTGATGGAGCGGGCCCGGGCCTATGCCGATGAAGCCGGCGTACGCCTGACTCCTGCCGTGCTGTCGGAGGTTCATGCCACGCTGCAGGCCGCTCTTGTTGATCTTGCTGGGGCGCTGACCGTTCGCAACGGTCGGCTGGTACGTCCGCTTTCGCACAGTGGATTCGGGCCGCGACCACGGGTCAGCGTTGCGCAGATCGGCTCGGGTGCTGAGCTGCGGCCGGTTGAGGTGCCCACCAGGCCGGCTGCCGAGATGCAGCATCCCGAAGTCGAAGACGAGTTGGCGGCGCGGCGGCGTACAGTCCTCAGGGCTGTCGAGTTGGTCGAGGTAACCGATGGCGCGTTGGTGGCGAACGAGGATTCCCAACCCGCGCCGGGCAATGAGACCAAAGCGTTGCGTGAGTTGCATGAGGCGGAGGAGGAACTTGCCGCCGTCGAAGCTGCGCATTGGACCACAGAGTTCGAACTCGCCGACGCCGAGGCGGCCGTAGAGGCCGCCGAAGACGCCTTGAGCGAGCTCGACTCGAGGCGGATGGAGGCTCGGCGGGACAAGGTCACCGCTCAACGGCATCTCAGCGAAGCACGTTCACGCCAACGCCACGCTGTGAACGCTTTGGCCGAAGCCCGCCGACGGCTCGAGTCC
>DATCXA010000063.1:0-2650 GCA_036566085.1 Propionibacteriaceae bacterium | reverse complement strand
CTCGATGGCCGCCGCGGCATCGAGGCACAGGTCCTCGCGATACCGCGGGCCAATCAGCTGCACCGCCTGAGGTAGACCGTCCCGGATTCCGACGGGAAGCGCCACCGCAGGCAACCCGAGTGTGTTCACGGCCATGGCCATGCGCATGATCTTGAGGTCCTCAGCCACCTGTCCTTCGTCCAGATCGGTCCCCGCTTTCCTGGGAATATCGGTGGCGATCGGGGCGACGATCAGCGGGTGATGTTCCTGGAACTCGCTCCACGAACGCAGCAGTGACTGCCGCGTGATGAATACTTGCTCGGCAGCCACCGCGTCTGGATCGCCGGCCGCCTCGAAAAATGCGGACATGAAGCGCCGGGTCGGGGCAGGCAACGATGGCGGCATCACCTGCTCCGAGAGCGCCCGGATGCCTGGAGTGGTGAGCATGATCACCAAGGCCTTGGCAGCCGCGTCGACCGACGGCGGCTCGGTCTCGTCAACGGCGTAGCCCGCTTGTTCGAGGGCCTGCGCGGCCTTGCGAACGCCGTCCTGCACCTGCTCGGCGGTTCCCTGAGAGGCTGGGTCGAGCACGATGGCGACTCGGACCGGCTTGGCTGATTCGGCCCAGCGGATCGGCGCGGGCACCGTCCATGGGTCTCGCCAGGTTGGCCCGGCGATGACAGCGAACGCCTCACGGAGGTCCGCGACCCGCCGCGCCAACGGGCCGTTGACTTGCGTCGGCTGCATGCCAATCGTCGCTATGTCCGTGGGCTCGATCGCGCTTGCATGCGGGATCCGTCCGAGCGTGGGCTTGAGTGCGCTGACACCGCAGCATTGCGCTGGATGGCGGAGTGATCCCAGGCCGTCATTGCCAAGACCCAATGGGCTCATTCCGGTCGCGATAGCGGCAGCCTCGCCAGCGCTGGACGCGCCGGGAGTCCGAGAGCTGTCCCACGGGTTCACAGTTGCTCCCCACAGCTCGCTCTCGCAGTGCCAGCGCATGGCGCCGCTGGGAAGGTTTGTGCGACCAATCGGGATCCCCCCGGAAGCCTTCAGGCGCTCGACGACGGGAGCATCTCGACTGGGATACGCATTTGCCAGCGCCTTGAAGCCCTGCGTAGTCGGCGTGCCGGCGACGTCGATGTTCTCCTTCACGGTGAAGGGCACGCCGTGGAACGGCCCCAGGTCAGCGCCGTCGGCGACCGCACGATCAGCCGTCTTGGCTGCTTTCAGCGCCTGCTCGGCCATGACAATGACAACAGCGTTGATCGAGCCGTTGACCGCCTCAATGCGCTGAAGGTGTGCCTCAATTACTTCCTGACTGGAAACCTGTCGGGATCTGATCGCTTCGGCCAGTTCCGTGGCGCTCATGCGCCACAGTTCGGTAGCCGTGGTGATGCTCATATCGGACTCCTACCGTGCCGCTGACCCTGAGGTCGTCAGGCATGCTTATCGGCTGACATCAAAACCCCGTCCAAGTGGACTCCCGTCGTCGCTCCTGATGGGTCGCGGCTAAAGACGACCCTGGCCGAGTTCAGGCCGTACTTGGAGAGGTCGATCCGGAAGATGTACGGGTCTTGCTTGTCATCGGGGTGCAGCTGAAAACCTCGGTATGCCGCCGGTATCGGACTGAGGGTCCGGAGGATCAACTGGCCGCGCCGGACGCGGACCTCAGCTGCTGCGCCCAGGATGCTCCACGCCTGCATGTCGGTTCGCTGGGCACGGGGCCGGTACCGCCCGCAGAGCTCACCCCAGATGTCGGGGTGCTGCGGAACGTCGCTACGGATGCCCTCCGGCGGGACCGCAATCAGTTCCCGAAGCAGCTGTTCCATCTCCCCTCTGAGCCAGCTTGCAGCGTTCCTGGACCCGTTCGTAAACGCGATGACGCCGATGCCGTCGTCCGGCGCCAGGAAGACTTGTGAATTGAAGCCCGGAACGACCCCTTGGTGCTCCACCGCAGCACGACCGCTGAGACTTACTCGCCAGAACGCGAGGCCCATACCCGGTATTCGCGGGTCGGGCTGGTAGTGCGGCCGGAACATCAGCGCGACGGTCTCCGGCCGCAGAATCGAACCATTCTCGCCGGCGCCGCCAGCCAGGAGGGCGGCGATGTAGCGCCCCATGTCCCGGGGTGTGGAGTAGATCGAGCCGGCCGCCGGAGTCACGCCTTGACGGTCTGTGATCGCCTTCGCACCGTCAGAACGGAGGCGGTAGCCAGTGGCCAGCCGCCCTGCAAGCCGTGGCGCTCGCAACAGATCGCTGTCGGTCATCCCGAGGGGCTCGAAGATGCGCTCGCGGAAATAGCGATCCAGCGGCTGCCTGCTGATGTCTTCTACGATCTGGCCGAGCGTGGCGAACCCGTGGTCGGTGTAGGTCCAGACCGTGCCCGGTTCGACTGCCAGCCGCAGGCCGCCCTGGTAATACTCCGCGAGCGTGGGCACTCGTTGTTCAAGAGGGAAGGTTTCGGCGACCCAGCCGCTGTTGATCATGCGTAACGGGTGCAGCCACTCCGGCACGCCGGCGGTGTGGGTCAGCAGATGCCGGGTCGTGGCAGGGCGCCAGCCTTTCTTCGCGGGCAGGAGACGGAAGGCGCGCAAATAGTCGTTCGCTGGAGCATCCAGGTCGATCAGGCCTTGCTCCCACAGCTGCATCACCGCGACTGCGGTGAAGG
>DATCXA010000055.1:0-3532 GCA_036566085.1 Propionibacteriaceae bacterium | reverse complement strand
GCCGCGCTGAGAGCACCGGGAAAGTCTGCCCACATAACGGTGAACGGACGCTCCCACAGCCGGACCGGCTCGAGGGTCAGCCGAGGTGCGATCTCGAGGTCGTTGAACGCGGCTGCGACGACCTCGTAGCCGCTGCCCAGTGCTTTCTCACGGTCCTTCCAACTGCGTGCGTGGAGCGCGCTTTCGAGCGGTGCTGACAAGCGGTCAGCGATCTGGAGTTTCGAGAAGGCGGTGCCAAACCACTTCACGTACGGCGCATACTGACGTTCAATCAGAAACGACAGGTGCATGAGCCCGGATACGATCTTGCTCGCAATCAAGGTCGACCCGAGTTCATCCCCTGCATGGCCGGCGCGCCCTACAAGATTCATCTCCGGGTGCACCCGCCACCAACCCGCAAGCATCAAGTACAGCCAGACGTCTCTTGGGTAGTAGGCGAGTCGCAGGCGCACCGCCTCCAGGTCGAGGTCATCGTGGAACACGGCTCCCGCCGTCATGGCACACAGACGTTGCTCCGGCAGACTGACCCAGTCGTAGGCATCCAAGACGACCGAGATGTCCAAACCGAGCTGGTCCAGGAAGTAGTGCTGCACCGTAGTCACCTTGACCTGGGTCGGAAGCCCGTCGAAGTGATCCGGGATCCGCGCGGTCAACTGGTCTTGCACCAACTCACCCTGCTCGACGAGGACCTCATCCGGCACGAAGACGATCACCCGAGCAGACCAGGTGTGATCGGTGGACATGCTGTCGTCGTATCCAAGTACCTCCGACCCTCTGCCCATTAGCCCAGCAGCATGGGGCAGGCCCGGGAACGCCGCGGCGATCGCCGGCGCCACGCAAGCCCCGTAAAACGCCTCACTCAGGCGAAGACCACTCGACCGCTGATTCAATGTCTCTCCCTTCGCGGCATGGTTACAGCGAGTGCCGAGCCTGCCAGGACGAACGTGGCGAAATCAACAGATCTGCAGCACCAAACTGCAGCACAAGGAACACGGATCGTCGCCTCCACGTGGATCCGGGAGCCAGCTAGCGCGCCGGGGGATCCGCTCCCGTTCGCTAACGCGTGCCAGCTCAGGTGTTGCGATGCATCCGATGCATTCTCCTGTACGCCTGCGGACTAGGTACTGGGCCACGGGTCAGGCATTAAATCGGCGGCAGTCCGTCCAAGAGCCGTCGCCCACGGCCAGCTACGCCATCGAGGGACAACAGCTGGGGGCTTAGGAGGTACGCCTCGCGAGGCGGATTGGAGCCGGCCGCCCAACCTGCGTGACGTGGCCTAGGGAAAATGCGAGTCAGTCAGTGGAGGAAGTGGTCGCTGTGGGCAAGCAAGCGGTGAGGCCGGCAGGTCGGCTGGCCGCATCTTGTCAGTGCCCAGGTGCGGTGCGTCCATCGCTGACAGGTGTCCATGACGACCCATCGGGTAGGACTGGTTCGGCTCCGCTGGCTGGTAGCTGGGCGACCATTAGCAACGTCGCGCCCAGATCACGTAGTCGGGCAAGTACCCCGTAGAGGGCCGATTGGTCGGAAAATTGCCCGACCAGCTGAGTCGTACCGTCGTCCTTTTGAGTAACGGCGAGTTCTGCAAACCATTCCGTCCACGCTGGATCGAGATGACCGCGAATGTGTAGGCGGTACTGCATGGGCCACGGGTCTCGGGCGGTCATGTCGGCCTCGCACTGGCTCGGCGATGTTGCGGACGTGCTGGATGGTCGTTGTGAGCAACCAGCCGACCCGCACTGGTATTCGGCGGTGCGCCTCTGCTGCATGGCGTTGCATGGCACGGCCGGGAGCGCCATGTCACTCATCGCAGATAATGGGAGTAGTTGGTGATCACCTTGACGAATGTTTCTGCCGATGCGTGCGCCGATTGTGTGTCCCTAAGAGGGATGTCCATGAGCTCCTCCAAGTTGGCCAAGACCGAGATGTGGTCAGGGCACCCACTGTTGCGCCGCAATGGGCAGTGTCGCGTCCCCCGGAGGATGGAACTGGGGGTGGAATCGGTCAGCCATCTTCGAGACCCAGGATGATGTTGGGTACGTTGGGTTCGTCGGGCGGGTCTGGGCCGACGGCGGCGAAGATATGACGCGTATCCCATTTGTCGCGGACGGGATGCTGCAAATGGCCGCGGCCCGTGAAGCCGCTGGGGTGGTCGTGGGCTCACCGGCCTGGTTTGCCTGGCTTGCGGATGACTCAGCGCGGTCTTTCTCGTTCCGTTCGCCAGCGGGGGATTACACCGCGCGCAAGGAGCGCAGGCAGCGCGGCGGCGCCTACTGGGTGGCCTATCGTACGGTTGCGGGTCGCCAGTACAAGAAGTACTTGGGCACGGTCGCTGACCTAACGCCGGAGCATCTGGCCGAGGCGGCCGCGGCGCTCGCTGAGCGCATCGCCGACGGCGCGCCCATCGCAAGCGGCGGTGCTACCGGTTCCAGCGGATCACCTGGCCAAATGGCCCGGAACGCCGCTGGGCTCCTCTTGGCAACCAAGCTCTTCGTGCCGCGGCCACGCGCCGACCTGGTGCCGCGGCACCGGTTGCTTGTCCGTCTGGACGAAGGCCTCGACGAGGGTTGTTGCTCGCTTCTGTCGGCGCCAGCTGGAGCTGGCAAGACCAGCCTGCTGGCCAGCTGGGTCACTCGGCTGGACCGCCCAGTCGCCTGGCTCGCCCTCGACGAGCGCGACCAGGAGGTCCATCAGGTTCTCCGTTACCTCATCGCTTCCCTCCAGACGATCGCCCCCGACTGCGGCCGTAATGCGTTTGCCCTGCTCGATGCGCCGCCGACGGCGCCTCCTGAAGTCGTGCTCACCAGCCTGCTTAATGACCTAGCGGCCCTGCCTGCCCCCGCGCTCCTGGTACTGGACGATTACCACCTCGTACGACAGCCGGCTATCCATACCGCGATTGAGTTTCTCCTCAACCACCTGCCAGCCACGCTGCACCTGACGATCGCCACCCGAGAGGACCCGCCGCTTCCGTTGCCCCGGCTGCGCGCCAGCCGCCAGATCGTCGAGGTGCGGGCAGCAGATCTGAGCTTCAACGTCGAAGAAGCGGCAGCCTTCCTGGGCGCTGGCATAGGCCTGCGCCTAACGGAGCAACAAGTGGCTGCATTGGTCGAACGCACGGAGGGCTGGGTGGCCGGCCTCCAATTGGCCGGGCTGGCCTTGCGCGATCGCAAAGACCCCGCGGCGTTCGTGGAGGCGTTCACCGGCGGTCACCGTTTGGTGGTCGACTACTTGATGGCCGAGGTGCTGGAGCGGCAACCGGCACTGGTTCGACGCTTTCTGCTTGTTACCAGTGTGCTGGACCGGCTGTGCGCTCCACTGTGCGACGCGCTGCTGGCCGCTGACCTCGACTCAGCTAGCGCATCGCCGGCGGACATCAGTAGCCAGCGGCTGTTGGAGTGGTTGGACGGAGCCAACCTGTTCTTGGTACCGCTGGACGATGACCGGATCTGGTATCGGTACCACCACCTGTTCGCCGACGCATTGCGTGGCCGGCTGGCCCGGGAGGCCGGCCGAGCTGCGGCGGCGGTGCTCC
>DATCXA010000010.1:0-5840 GCA_036566085.1 Propionibacteriaceae bacterium | reverse complement strand
GAGGTGCCCGCCGCCGAACCGGCATATGTGCCATCCGTCGTTCCGCGCAACCAGGCGACGGCCGGTAAGTTGATCATGCAGATGCAAACCGCATTGCAGCCTTTCTGCGGACTCTGGCTAGTAGCTGCGGCCAGCCGGGCTGATCGGCAACAAGCTTTCACAGCGTTAGCCGCCGCGGTAAAGACCGCCCGCTCATGGGGCGCCCCGCTGAGTGCCTGGCCAGGCTGGAGCAGTTGATCACCGCTTGAACTGAACGACGACGTCGTACCCCAGCTTGATGATCAATCCGCTGAGCACGATCAAGAAGACCTTGCGGACAAAGGAGTTGCCCCGACTGATGGCAGTCCGGGCTCCGAGGTAGCCACCGATCAGATTGGCTGTGCCCATCATGAGCCCCAATACCCACAGCACTGAGCCGGATAGCCCGAAGACCACAATCGCCGACAGATTGGTCACGAGATTGGCAATCTTGGCGGTGGCACTCGCCTGCAGGAATCCGTAGCCGAGGACCGCAACAAGCAAGATCACGAAGAAGGAGCCGGTGCCCGGCCCCAGGAACCCGTCATACGCGCCGACAACCAAGCCGATCAAGGCCGTCAGTCCGTAGTGCCTGCGGCCTGCATGCTTACGTACCGAGACCATGCCCAGCTGCGGCCGGCGCCAGACGTATAGGCCAACGCCAATCAGCGCCGCGAGCACGATCGGAGTAAACGCCTCCTTTGGCAACAGCTTCGCAAGCGAGGCGCCAAGTGCTGATCCGAGCGCTGAGGCAATGACCAGCGGCAGCACGGTCCACCAATCGAGGGGGATCCGGAGCGCGTACGTCAAGGAGCTAGTCGCTGTGCCGCAGAATGAGGAAATCTTGTTCGTACCCAAGATCACTGCCGGTGGAGTGTTGCTAGGCAGACCGATCAGCAAGGCCGGCAACTGGATCAAGCCGCCGCCGCCAACCACTGCATCAACCCAGCCAGCAACAAAGGCGGCGGCTATCAGAGCCGTCAGGGACAGGGCCGAGAGATCCAGTGCACCCCAGCTTTCAGGCGTCATGCACGGCCGCGAGAATCTCCGTCAGCGCATCCTCAACGGCGACCTCCGCCTGCTCTCCCGTCCTCCGGTCACGTACCTCGACCACCCCGTTAGCCAGGCCGCGGCCCACTACGACGATCGTCGGCATGCCCATGATCTCTGCATCTGCGAACTTGACGCCCGGGCTTGCCGACCGGTCATCCAACAGCACCGACACGCCTGCCTCGTCGAGTTGAACGGACAGGTCTGCTGCTGCTGTACCGACCACCTCTTCCTTGCCGGCCGCCACGATGTGCACATCAAACGGCGCCAGTTCACGCGGCCAGCACAGTCCCTTTTCGTCGCAGGTGCCCTCAACCACGGCCGCGACAGCCCGCGAAATTCCAACTCCGTAGGACCCCATTGTCACCGTGACGAGCTTGCCGTTTTGATCAAGCACCTTGAGACCGAGCGCCTCTGAGTACTTCCGGCCTAGCTGAAAGATGTGTCCCATTTCGATGCCGCGGGCCAGCGTGAGTGGGCCTGAACCGTCAGGAGAGGGATCGCCTTGTTGAATCTCGGCCGCCTCGATGACGCCGTCGGGTGTGAAGTCTCGTCCGCAAACAAGATCGAAAACGTGCCGCCCGGGCTGGTTGGCGCCCGTCAGCCAACGAGTCCCTGCCACGACGCGTGGATCTACCAGGTATCTGATCTTGGTAATCGATTCCTCGCCCAGCACGGCTACCCGCTCGTCGACATACCGTACGGGTCCGATGTAGCCCCTCACTAGCTCCGGGTGCGCAACGAAATCCTCATCGCTGAACGGCTCCGGCTCGGCCGGCTCCAGCTGGGCCGCAAGCCGTTTCATGTCCACCTCGCGGTCCCCAGGAACCCCAACCACCAACGGATGACGCTTGCCATCGATTTCAGTGATCATCACGATCACGTTCTTCAACGTGTCACTCGCTTGCCACGGCCGGTCAGTGCGAGGGAAGCGCGCGTTGGCCAAATCGACCAGAGTTGCGATGGTCGGGGTATCAGGTGTGTCCTCGACGTGAGCAGCGGGCGCGTCGTCGTACGGCAGTGGCTCCGGAGGCGCGATCCGCACGGCTTCTACATTGGCTGCATAACCACCAGGCGAGCGTACGAAGGTGTCTTCGCCATTCTCCGCGATAGCCAAGAATTCCTCGCTTGCCGAACCGCCCATGGCGCCCGACATCGCATGAACGATGACGTATTCGAAGCCGAGTCGGTTGAAGATCTTGACATACGCGTCGCGATGGGCGGCGTAGGACTTCGCCAAGCCCTCATCGTCGATGTCGAAGGAATAGGAATCCTTCATCACGAACTCACGTCCGCGCAACAAGCCCCCGCGCGGGCGCGGCTCGTCGCGATACTTGGTCTGGATTTGGTAGAGCGAGAGCGGCAGGTCCTTGTACGACGAATAGATGTCTTTCACCAGAAGGGTGAACATCTCCTCGTGCGTAGGACCTAAGAGGTATTCCGCACCCTTGCGATCGCGAAGTCGGAAGACAGCGTCGCCATATTCGGTCCAGCGACCGGTGGCCTCATACGGTTCCTTGGGGAGCAGTGCCGGAAAATGCACTTCCTGAGCACCGATCGCGTTCATCTCCTCGCGCACAATGCGTTCGACGTTGCGCAGCACGCGGTAGCCCAATGGCAGCCAGGTATAGATGCCCGGCCCGGCGCGGCGAATGTAGCCCGCACGCACCAGCCAGCGGTGGCTAGGCACCTCAGCATCGGCCGGATCCTCGCGCAAGGTGCGGACAAAGAGCTCCGACATTCGGGTAATCACCCGAGCACTGTATTAGCTCCAGCGGAATGATGACGTTTTTGGAGCAGGGCGGTTACCGAGCGCCGGCGAAGACTGCGATCGCATCGAAGTCGGGGTCGTAACCGTCGGTGGTGTCGACGTCGAGAGTGGGTGCGTCGAGCCGGATGGGCTCGAAGGAGCGTTCCACGCTGAAGTGGCCAATGTCGTCGTGCGCTGCTCGGGTGAGTTGCTCACGTCTCCGCCGCGCCGCCCTGGCTCGCGCAGTGGCCGGTTCGGTCTGACAGCGCACAATACGCAACGTCGCAAGCGGCTGTAGCGGCTCGAGTCCACGTGCCCAATTCGCATGCTGAAACGCCGCTTCAGCAACGTGGGTCACGCCATGCTCCAGGAACAACCGGATCGCGGCGAAGAACAAACCGTAAGTCCGCACAGTCAACGGGTCGGAGGGTCCAGGAACGAAGTCCGGCGTCGCGGCAACCATGCCCTCCTTGATCTCATCCCGACACAGGGCGGGGCAGCCGATCGTTGCGGCCAAGCGGTGCGCCAGCGTTGTCTTGCCCGTACCGGCAGGCCCGCTCACGATCACCAAGGTGGGATGTGACATCGAGAGCACTATCCCCGTGCCAATCCCTTCGGATGCTTGCGCATCACCACACCGGTAGTGCGTCGCTGCGCATCCAACAGCCTGCTTCGGAACGATCCTTTGGCAGTCCTCAGTGCCGTGGAGACCTGATACAGCCGTGCGGGCCGGCCGGGCCGATAGAAAGTGACCAGGGTCGGAATGTACTCAGCCTTACTGACGGTGAAGCGCCCATTGCCGACGCGAGTGAAGGTGAACCGTCCGGTCGCTCCTTCGTAGGTGTTGTTGGCCTCCTGCTGGGCAACCGTGTTCCCTACCCCATAGAGGACCCACTTCTTGTTCATCGTGGTCCACGGCTGTACGACATGTGGGTGATGCATGTACACAAGATCAACATCAGGCGAGGCAGTCAACGCACGTGCGAGCTTGACTTGTTGGGAGTTCTCGCTCGTGGAGTATTCGGTTCCCACATGCACGGCAGCGAGCACAATGTCTGCTCCGGCGGCGCGTGCCCGATGCGCCTGGCTCAGCAAGCCGCTGGCGCTCATCCGGTGCACGGCCCAGGGTTTTCCCTTCGGCATAGGCAATCCGTTCAGACTGAAGGTCGCCGCGATGATCCCGATCTTGACGCCCTGCCGAGTCGTGAAGATCGTCGGACGCTCGGATTCGGCCTTGGTACGAGCTGTCCCAGAGTGTGCGATCTTAGCCCCATCAAGATCATCGAGGGTGCGTTTCACGCCGCCGAAGCCTTGATCGACGGCATGGTTGGACGCCGTCGTACAGAGGTCGTACCCGGTCGCGGAGATGGCCTTCACGACCTGCGGAGGGGCAGCGAACTGGGGATAGTTTCGGTACGGCCCGCCTGCCGGAGCGAGCGGCACCTCTTCGTGGCAGATTGCCAAGTCCGCCGAAGCGATCACTGGCTTCATGCCGGCCAACAATGGTGCGAAGTCATAGCCGCCCGTCCCGCGTCGCCCAGCGTCCTCCTTGGCGCTGTACCACAGAGTGTTGTGCCAGAGCAGGTCGCCGTTCATCACGACACTGACGTTGGTTCGATGTGGCTTGGCCGGCGGCCGCTGTATCGATTGACCAGATGAGGTAGAGGTTGCGGTGGGCTCACTCGGTGATACGGCTGGCCCTGCGGTTGTGCCCTGTACCGGCGTAGGGCCGGCTGGCTCCTTGGCCGCGCAGCCGGACATGATCAATAGCCCGACCCCGAACGCTGCCAGCGAGGCCCGATGTATGCGGCTGGTTGCGCAAAAGACGACGCTCGCGCGCCGTGAGCTCCTCAAAAGTGAACCGTCGCGAATTCGCCGACCTCGATGAAACCAACCCTGGCGTATGTCGCGCGCGCCGGCAGGTTGTAGTCGTTGACGTACAACGACACAGTCGGTACCACGTTCCGCGCCAGCTGGACGACGGCTGCCATCGCAGGCGCTGCCAGGCCTTGGCCACGCAGCTCAGGCTCCAGCCAGACTCCTTGCACCTGGCAGACCGACCCAGACACCGAGCCGAGATCGGCCTTGAAGAGCACCCGATTGCCTTCGAAAATTCCGAAGGCGCGACCTGAGGCGATCAACTGCCGGACGTAGAAGCGGTAGCCGGCGGGATTGCCCTGCACCGGTGAGACCCCGATCTCTTCGGTGTACATCTTCACGGCGGCCTCGGTGTAGGCATCCCACTGATCGAGGGTGACCCGGCGCACTCGACGGTCGACTGGGATAGCCGGTGGTGAACTAATCGCCATTACAGGCTGGTGCGGCCGCACGTCGCGGACCTCACTCCAGGCGCCGCCCCAGCGATCGGAGAGTTTGTTCCATAGCTCGAGCGCTACCTCCGCCGGGCCAATGATCGAGGCACACATCCGATCGGGCCCGGCGAACTCAGTCCAGGCATTGAGCGCTTGTTCGTCGGCGTTGACCGGCACCAAATTGGATCCGGCATGACAGAGTGCCCGCAGCAAACCACCTCGCTCATATCCCCAAACCGGACAGCCGAGGCTTGCCTGCTCGAGTCCCGCCGCGCGTACCCGGGAGGCGACAAAGACGTTCTCGATCGGGTTAGCAGAGAGCAGTCGAATCGCCGCCGGCAGGTCGCTACGGTTCAGCACCCGCACGGAGCCGTCGCGGGCCCGTCGCGTCGTAATTGTGCTGGCGACCTTGCGCATACTCAGTGCACACTCACCTCGGGCACGCCGTGTCCGGCGGGCATGGCTTCACCCATCTCGGCTGCGAGCCGCATCGCCTCCTCGAGCAGGGTCTCGACGATGTCGGCCTCCTTCACCGTCTTGATCACCTCGCCGCGTACGAAGATCTGGCCTTTGCCATTGCCGGAGGCGACGCCAATGTCGGCCTCGCGTGCCTCGCCAGGTCCATTGACGACGCAACCCATCACAGCAACCCGCAGCGGAACCTCGAGTCCTTCCAATCCGGCGGTTACCTCGTCGGCAAGCTTGTATAC
>DATCXA010000769.1:0-8978 GCA_036566085.1 Propionibacteriaceae bacterium | reverse complement strand
GCAGCCGTGATTTCGGCGATCCCGATCTTCCTCATCTTCCTCGGCCTCCAACGACACCTCGTTTCGGGCCTCACTTCAGGCAGCGTGAAAGGTTAGTGAAAGGCAAGTGATGCAACCCCATTTCCACGAGTTCTCCGATCGAGAGTACGACCGCCGTAAGTCCAGGCTTCTCGAGTTGATGTCCGAGCGCGGCCTCGAGGCAATCGTGCTTTCCGGCGACTGGTCCGGGGCGACAAATTATCGGTACGTGAGCGGTCACTCTCCTCGCGACTACCAGATGAGCTACAGCCGCCCGCACATTTTCGTCATGAATGCGCGCGGTGAGGCCGCGATCGCCGCGATCTACTTCAGCGCCGGCCAGGTCGTCGAGACGTCCTGGGTCGAAAATGTCGTGTCCTACAGTCAGCCATTCACGGTGGATATTCTCACTCAGCTCTTCGGCGACCTGGGCATCCATCGCGGGAAGGTGGGATGGGAACTCGGAGTCGGTTCCCGGATGGCCCTGCCTTTCGCGACATTCCTCGAATTCGGCACCCGGCTTCCCCAGGTGGAGGCCGTCGACTTTTCGAGCGAACTCTTCGAGATGCGCAAGGTGAAGAGCGCGGAGGAGATCGAAAAGATCCGGATGGCGAGCGAGATCAACCACCGTGCGCTCAACAACGCCTTCACGAGCGAGTATGAGGAGCTCACCGAGCGGAACATCTACCGCGAGGTCGTGCGCCAGATCATCACCGAGCACCCCTCCCCTCGGCCGCCATTCGCCCAGATCCTCTCGATGTCCAGCAACGCCTTCAGCGGGCCGCTGGGAGCGAAGTCACAGTTCCTCCCCGCCTCCGAGGAGGCGCTGCGAACCGGTGACACCATCGTCGTGGATTCGGGCACCGCCGTGGACGGGTACTGGTCCGAGTTCGCCCGGATGGGTGTTGTCGGCGGTCCATCGAGGAGCCAGGCAGAACGGCACTCGGTTCTGCGCGAGCTCGTGAGCACGATGCTCGAGGATTCCTATCGCCCCGGGGACACCGCGGAGCAGATCATCGACAGTCTCGTGAAAACGTACGCCCGACTCGGATTCGAACCCGGCGACTATCAGAACTACCTCACGCCGCCCTACCGTCATCTCTCGCACGGGCTCGGGTTGGAAGCTTCCGAGGAACCGCTGCTGATGAGGGGCGCGAATGAGGTGCTCGCGCCCGGCATGGTCATTTCGATCGAGGTGGCAATCCAGGGCGAGGGCGTGCGCTACTGCACGGAGGAGACGATCACAATCACAGATGCCGGCGCCGAGGTGCTCTCCCCGCGGGACATCGGCATGTTCTCGATCCCAGAGAAGGGCTGATCATGGAGCTTCTGGATGGTTACTCATCGTCCCTGGTGACTCCCTTCGCCGAAGGTGGTTCGATCAACTTCGAGGAGCTGGGTCGGCTCGTCGAGTGGACCCTCGAGCAGGGGGTCGACTCGGTCATCGCGGCCGGCAGCACCGGAGAGGGATACTCGCTGACGAAGTCTGAGAAGGCCCAGGTCGTGGGTTTCGTCGTCGATCGTGTCGCCGGCCGGGTTCCCGTGATCGGGGGAGCGACCGGCGCCAACATGGCGGACACTCTCGCCACAATCGAGGAGGTGCAGCGAGTGGGCGCCGATGCGCTCATGTTGAGCTGTCCGCCGATCGGGAGGCTGGGCCAGAGCGAGATCGTCGAGTACTTCAGGCAATGCGACGAACTGGCGAGGCTCCCCATCGTCGCCTACAACGCCCCCGACGACGTCGTCACGAGCATCGCACCGCAGACCGTGAGCAAGCTGGCTGCGCTCCCCAACATCATCGCTCTCAAGGAGAGTTCTCACGATCAGCATCTGCTCTACGAGAATCTGGTCCTCAACTCGGGCGCGATCCGGATCTACGGCGATCTCATCACGGGGGTGGGCGTGGAACTCCATCGCCGCTTCGGGATCGCCCATGGGTACATGGGCAGCGGCGCGCTGCTCGGACCGGACATGGCGGACTTCTTCCGGGCACTGGGCAGGCAGGACTGGGACGCTGCCAGCCGGATCGCGGTCAAGCACGGCGAGATCAGGGGCGACCTGCGCGGCGAGGGCTTCAATGGTCGGTTCGGCAGCATGCCCGGACAGGTGAAGGCGATCCTCGGCGTGCAGTGCGGCCTCAGGTCGTGGGTTCGGAGGCCCCGTATCGAGGTTCAGGACTCTGACGGGCTCAGGAAGGTTCTCGAGAGGCATGGCGTCGAGGCTGGTTCGCTGGCGCAGCCATGACCAGCGCCGTCATTGTGGGAGCCGGCGTCGCCGGCCTCGCGTGTGCGTATGAGCTGTCGAAGCACGGCATCTCTTCGACGGTCCTCGAGGCTTCCGGTCGTCCCGGTGGGCGTGTTTGGACTCTCCGGCGCGGTGACAGAGTCACGGATGTCCTCGGCCGGACGCAGGTGGCGAATTTTCGAGAAGGGTCGTTCTTCGAAGCCGGGGCCGCCCGCGTCCCCGTCTCGCATCTCACGGTACGGTACTTCCTCGAGCTCGGAATCGATGTCGAGTTCTTCTCCGGAAGTACCCGGATCGAGTATTTTCACCTGACCGAGGAGAGGAAGACGCATTTCGTCTCCGCGGATCGGATACTGGGAGAGATTCTTGCCCTCGGGATTCGCTCGCAAGCCGACCTGTCGAACGCGGTGGAGGAGGCGATCGCCATGCGGGGGCATCATTCCGACGCGGCACACTATGTGCGGCGACTAACCGGTGAGACGTCCGCTCAGGATACCCGCCGCCGCCCGTTCGCCGACCTCCTGTGCGACTGTGCCGACCACGCGGCACTCTACGGACCGATCCTCGCGAGGTTCCTGCCGGACGAAGCCGGGGATCCCACACTCATCCGCCCGAGGGCGGGCATGAGCACGCTCACGTCGAAACTCCTGGCGCAGAGCGGCACCGACCTGCGGCTCGGGGTTGCCGTCGAGGAGATCGAGGAGAGAGTCGACTCGATCAGGGTGGTGGCGCGGGACCAGGCTACCGGCGAAGTCTCAAGCATAGACGCGGACTTCTGCGTCTCCACCGTCGGTCCGCACGAGCTCCTGCGCATCCGCACCGGACTGCCCTTCCACATCCTCGAGGAGCTGTCGCACTATACGGTGAGGCCGGCGAGCAAGCTGGCGCTCGAGTTCGACAGCCGATGGTGGGAGTCCGAATACCGCGGCTTCGGTGCCGCCGTCGAGACCTCCGGGGCCCTCGAGCGGATCTGGTTCCCGAGCCAGGAGATTCTCGGCGATGGCGGTGTTGTGACCGCGTACTACAACAAGGGTGACAACTCTCGGTACTTCGGCACGCTCCCTCACAGTCGAAAGGTGACCACTGCCGTGCACGAGGGCGAGCAGATTTTTGGCGAGGCGTTCGGGCGGGGGATCACGTCCAGCCTGTCGATCGACTGGGAGCTCATTCCGAACATCGGGGGTATGGATGCGGTTCTCCCACCCGGTCGGCAACGGGTCATCGCCGACCGCTACGGGCGCGTCGTAGTCGCCGGAGACTGGATGAGCAGCGCTCCGAGCTGGATCCATGGAGCGCTCGAATCCGCGGGAAGCGCCACGGAAACGGCCCGGACCGGCGTGAGGGAAGGATGGAAGTGAGTGTTTCGCAGAGCTGGGATGATGTCGAGGCGATCCTGGCCAGACGGGGCCTCGTGCTCCCGCGCATCTCCGCACCCACCTCCGTCCACCTTCCGTATCGCCGGAGCGGCTCGTTGGTGATGCTTTCGGGCATCCTCCCCGTGCAGCCGGATGGAACGGTTCTGCGGGGGACGTTCGGCGGCGATCTCGGCGACGGGGACCGCGAGGTTCACGGCCAAACTCTCGCGCTCACGTTGATCGCGACGATGAAAGCGCATTTCGGCTCCCCGGAGGAGGTCACGGTGCTCGAGGTTCTCGTCTTCGTGCGCAGCACGGCCGACTACACCTCGCACCATCGTGTGGCAGACAGTTTCAGCAGTCTCGTTGTCGACGTCCTCGGTGCTCGAGCGCAGCATGCACGAACCACGATCGGGGTGCCGGCGCTCGCCCTGGGCGCGTCGCTTGAGGCGCGGTGCCAGTTGGAGGCGACAGTTCAGTGAGCACCGGACCCACACGACCTGAGCTCGTGGGCGACTTCGGCATGGTGGCGAGCACACACTGGATCGCCTCATCCGCGGCGATGTCCATGCTCGAGCGCGGAGGCAATGCGGCGGACGCTGCGGCAGCTGCGGGGTTCGTCCTTCAAGTCATCGAGCCGCACCTCAATGGTCCCGGCGGCGAGGCTCCGATCATCGTCTGGGACGAGCGCGAGCAGCGCACCGAGACGATCTGTGGGCAGGGGGTCACTCCCGCCTCTGCAAGCGTCGAGCTGTTCCGTGGGATGGGGCTCGACCATGTCCCGGGCACCGGACTACTGGCTGCGGTGGTCCCCGGCGCCTTCGGGGCCTGGCTGACTCTCCTCGAGCGGTACGGGACGATGTCGCTTCGAGAGGTGCTCGAACCCTGCGTTCACTACGCACGGACGGGACATCCGCTTCTCTCCAATGCGGCGACGGCGATCGCCTCCGTGCGGAGCCTCTTCACTGAGCACTGGGCGACGTCGGCGGACCTCTGGCTGCCGGGAGGCAAGCTCCCGAAGGCCGGTGAGAGGTTCGTGAATCCCGCGCTGGCTGCGACCTACGAACGGGTGCTGGTGGAGGCCGAAGCCGGGGGAACGAGCCGGGAGCGGGTGATCGCCGCCGCCCGCGACCTCTGGTACCGGGGCTTCGTCGCGGACGAGATCGAACGGTTCTCGCAGTCCACCTGGGCATTCGACACCAGCGGGGAGCGGCACAACGGACTCTTGACTGCCGCCGACCTGAGTGGCTGGGCGCCGCGTGTCGAGGCCCCGGAGTCGGTGCTGTTCGCCGACCGCTACGAAGTGTTCAAGGGCGGCTTCTGGAGTCAGGGGCCCGTGCTCCTGCAGCAGCTGCTCCTCCTGGAAGCGCTCGGAATCGAGTCGACCGAGGTCGGTTCCGAGGCGTGGATCCACCTGCTCGTCGAAGCCGGGAAACTGGCGTTCGCCGACCGCGAGGCCTGGTATGGCGATCCCCTCTTCACCGCGGTCGATCAGCGCCGGCTCCTGCAAACGGAGTACGCCACCGCGCGCGCGATGCTCGTCACGGACGAAGCGTCGATGGAGCTTCGTCCCGGGTCCATTGACGGGCTCCCCCCGTTGACGATGCGGCGCAAGGCCGAAACAGGAGTCTCGCATTCCGGCGCCATCGGCGAACCCACGATGAAGTCGGCCGGAACAGTGCGCGGCGACACGTGCCATGTCGATGTTGTCGATCGATGGGGCATGATGATCTCTGCGACGCCAAGCGGCGGGTGGCTGCAGTCGTCGCCCGCGATCGCCGAGCTGGGGTTCTGCCTCAGCAATCGAGCCCAGATGTTTCTGCTCGAGCCGGGCCACCCGAACTCGTTGCATCCCGGGGCGAGGCCGCGGACCACTCTCTCGCCGTCGTTCGCGATGAGAGACGGGAAGGCATGGATGGCGTTCGGGACCCCTGGTGGTGACTCGCAGGACCAATGGCAGCTCCAATTCCTTCTGCGCATGATCGCCGGTTCCTCGATCCAGGAGGCGATCGACGCCCCGGGCTTCCACTCCGAGCACGTCCCCAACTCGTTCTATCCGCATTCCTCCTCCCCGGGGGAGGTCGTCATTGAGTCCAGGGCCGGAGAGAAGGTGCTGTCCGGACTACGTCGGCGCGGCCACCGGGTGCAGGTAGCCGACGCCTGGTCCGAGGGGAGGCTCAGCGCAGTGGCGAGCGATGCTGGATGGTTGAGAGCCGGGGCAAACGCTAGAGGAAATCAGGGATACGCGGTCGGTCGTTGATCAGCATCAACAGGTAAACTTCAGGCGACTCGGCCCCGAGCCGTAGACCACGAAGCATGGTGGAGTGGCAATGGGTGTTCGAGACATCACGCTCAGCCAGCTGGCGGCGTTCCGTGCAGTGGCCGAACACGGGGCCGTAACGGCTGCCGCACAGGCGCTGCACTTGACGGTGAGTGCGGTCTCGCGGCAGGTCAGCGCACTCGAGCAGCACCTCGGAGTCATGCTGCTCAACCGGTCAGGCGGGAGGGTCACGCTGACCCGGGAAGGACTCTTGTTCTCCCACCGGATCACTGCGCCGCTGGACGCGGTGAACCGGGTCTTCAACATGTACGACGCCATCTCGACAGATGTCAATCGTCCCCTGCGCTTCGGCTACGTGGAGTCGCTCGTGTACGGTGTGCTTCCGCTGCTCTACGAGGCGGCGCACAAGCAGAAGGAGGGCCTGGTCCTCTTCTCACAGGAGATGCATTCGCAGGAGATCGTTCCGGCCATCATCGCGAAGAATCTCGACTTCGGAATAATCCGCCACGGCGAGCAGCCGACGAAGCTCAACATGCGATACGTCGGCACCGAGTCGCTCGTGGCTGTCGTACCCGAGGGCTTCGAGGAACTCGACTCCATCGAGAGCATTTCCACGCTCGCCGAGCACCCGTTCGTGTTCTATGACGAGGCGGTATGCTCCTCGCTGAGTTCGACCGTCAAGGCCGCAGCGCTCGCGGCGGGATTCGAACCCAAATTGGCTCGCTACGCTTCGGGAACCTCGGAACTCTTCGCCATCGTCGGTGGGGGTGGCGGCATAAGTGTTCTTCCAGCCTCATTCGCCCGCTTTCCGCGGCCGAGAATCCGGTTCGTCCCGATAAACGGCAACGCCTTGTCGTCGGACCTCTTCCTCTGTTGGGAGCGGGAAGACCTCAGCCCTCTCCTCACGGTGTTCGGCGCGGTGATTCGGCGCGTGTTGATTAGCCAGGGCGACGACTGACCCGCAGGGCGTGTGAAAGGAGGGCGCGCGCGTAGTCATCAAACAGTGGGGTTGTGGATAACATCGCCCGCGGCTCGGTGCGGGTGGCTACGGTCGCACCTATGCGCTGGGACAATCTCTTCGACGACCTCGAGAGTCAACTCGAGCAGGGACTGACCGCGGAGGAGATCGATCTGCAGGCCGAGGAGGAACGCTTGCGGCTCGGCCGGCTCGGGTTGCGGGAACGGATCGCCGCGATCCTCCAGGCGCAGAAGTACGATCCGGCTTACCGCATCCGTGTCACGCTGCGCGGGGGCGAGGGGCTGTCGTTGCGCCCGGTAGCGATTGGCAAGGACTGGCTGTCCGCGGATCTTCTGGATGACTCGACCCGGCGCGCGCAGTGCGTGCTGCCGCTCCGCGCGATCGCAGGTGTCATCCTCACGCCGTCACAGGTGCAGCAGAGCCTGGCCGTGACAGCGTCGGCCGATTCCGAACCCGGGATCACCAGCCGACTCGGCCTGACCTTCGTGCTGCGCGACCTGTGCCGCCGCCGGCGCGAGGTGGGTGTGCACCTTGCCGACGGCGATCTGCACGGCACGATCGACAGGGTCGGCCGCGACCACTTCGACCTCGCGATACACGACCCGGGAGCCGCCAGACGGGACTCCGCCGTAGTCTCCTACCGGATCATCCCGCTGGATCACATCCTGCTTGTGCTGCTCTGACGGTCGGCGGCCCAGCATGTTGCGGGCGGGGCTACCGCGGCTGCTCGTTGCCGCGGTCGCCGAGCAGTTCCGGGATGCTCGCGTAATCGGACTGCTTCCAGAGGCTGAGACGCCGGGACTCTTCGTACTTGGCCTCGATGTAGGACTCCAGCACGCTGCGTTCCACTCGCCACTGCCCGCGGCCACCGACCTTGATCGCCGGCAGCTCTCCGGAGCGCACCAGCGCATACGCCTGGCGCGCCGACACGTTGAGCACTTCGGCGGTGTCGGCCAAGGTGAGAAATCGGGCGAGGCTGCCGGCTGGGTTGGTGTCGTTCATGCCTCGATTATGGGTGAGATCGAGGCGCCGGAACGGGGCTGTGGATAACTTTCGGCGGGCCAGCGCGCGGGCGGCGACCATAGAAGGCACCCGGGTGCGAAGCCGGAAGCCGAAGGAGATCCCGATGCCCCGCAAGACCACGGCCACAGCGGCCGAGCGCACGCCCCGGTCGTTCTGGTTCGATCCGCGCTTCGCCGTGGGCGTCTGCCTGATCCTCGCCTCGGTGTTCGGGGTGCTCTGGATCGTGTCCACCGCCGACCGCACTGTCGAGGTGCTGTCCGCGGCCGGTCCGCTGAGCCCCGGCGACCGGGTCGCGGCGGCGGACTTCGGCGTGCAGAGCGTGCGGCTGGGGTCGGCCGACGGCAAATACCTCACCCGCTCCGACGTGCCGAAGGCCGGTGTCGTGGTCACCCGTGCCGTGGCCGCCGGGGAACTGATCCCGCTGTCCGCGGTCGGCAGCGTCGCCGGGCTCAGCGTCGCCTCCGTCGTCGTCAGCGTGCACGGCGAGCTTCCGCAGTCGGTGTCCGCCGGCACCGTGGTCGACCTATGGTCGGCCCACGAGATGGAACACGGCGTGTTCGGCCCTCCCGCGGTGCTCGTGGATTCCGCCACCGTGGTCAGGGTGATCAGCCCCGACGGATTGGTCGCCGGCACCGGCCACAGCGTGGAGCTTCTCGTGTCGCGGTCGAAAACGGCAGCCGTGCTGGAGGCAGTGGCGAACCAGGATGCCATGTCGGTGGTTCCGGTGGCCCTCCCGGCGGAGGGCTGAACCGTGCCCACGATCGCGCTCGGCGTGCCGGAGGAATCCGAAGACCGCCTCGCCCGCGAGGCGACCCGCAACGGATACGACGTGGTGGCCCGGTGCCGCAGCGCGGCGGAGCTGGCGACGGCGATCCTCGGCACGCTGCCGAATGTGGTCGCCGTTGCGGCCGCCGAACGCTACCTGGATGCCGACCTGCTGGCGCAGTGCGACGCCGCCGGGGTCAGAATCGTCGCCTTCGCCGCATCCGAGCGGGAACGCCGCCGCGCCACGGCGATGGGACTGCACGAGGTCGCCGTCGGCGAACCCGACTGGCCGGTCCTGGAGTCGCTGCTCGGC
>DATCXA010000733.1:0-8338 GCA_036566085.1 Propionibacteriaceae bacterium | reverse complement strand
CAGTTCGCCGGCTACTACGCGGCGCTCGACCAGGGCTTCTACGACGACATGTGCATCGACCTCGAGATCCTCGAGGGCGCCGACACCTGCCTCGCCAGCGATGAGCGCTAACCTGCCACGACCGGCCAGCGCATCGTCAACCAACCGACGCAAGCGGGCTCTCTCAGCATCTCGTTCCACGAACACAGTGAGCGGTGCCGGCACCGCACCGGCGCGGGTTCCCAGCGTGGTGTCATTCCAGGACACCTCGTACAGCCGCCACAGCTCCGGGAATCCCCGCAGCCAGAAAAGCCCAGAGTCAAGAAATGCGTAGTCCAGCTGCGGCTCCGCGTCCTTGCGTATTTCGTCGGTGATCAGGATCTCGCCGCCGACTGCCTCGGCCATGACCCGGGCCGTGGCGTGCACCGCCTGCCCAAGCAGATCGCCATCCCGCTCGCTGACTTGGCCAGAGTGGATGCCGATACGAACCTCGACAGCGCGTTCGGGGTCGGCGGTGTTGTGCTCCTCCAACGCTCGCTGAATGGCCGCGGCGGCCCGGACTGCTGCCACATTGGAGGCGAAGGAAACAAGGAATCCATCGCCTAGTGATTTGCGTACTCGTCCGCCGAATGCTGCGACCTGGTGTTGCACGATCGCTGCCTGTAACCCCAGAATGTCGTCAGCGTCCCGGTCGCCATGTGCCCGCCGGAGCTCGGTTGAGCCGACGATGTCGGTCATCATGATCGTGAGCACGTTCGGCGCACGGCTCGGATCCGGCAAGGCCTGTCCTCCCCTATTAGCTACTCAGCTGCGGATCTGCCGCTCGAAGTACCGCGCCGAGGTGTAGCTACATTGCACACGCTGAGTAGTCCTGGCATCAAGCGCGATCAAGGAATCGTTACAGGCGATACTCGGTCTCTGGATCGGGACCGTCGTAGTACTGATCGATCACTTGGCGGAAGACCGGTTGCTCCGGATCGGCGTGCGCGAACAGAGTCATCGACGAGCGCAGCTTGATCGAATCGATGCCACCAAAGATTTGCTCGGCGGTAAGTCCCCGGTGCGAGGCAACGATCCCAGCGCATTCCACTAAGCGCGGCCCGAGCGTGGGATGTTTGAGATAGGCCTGGGCCTCGGCCAAGTCGCTGATCGCAAACGCTTGAGCCATCGCGCTCCGCCCCAGACCGGCGATTTGCGGAAAGATGAACCACATCCAGTGACTGGTCTTGCGTCCGTCACGCAGCTCACGAACAGCCTGATGATACGTGCCACCGCTGTCTTGGGCTTTGACGAAACGCTCGAGGTCCATGCTCCGGAGATTAGCGTTCGGCTCCGCCCGCAACGGCCGGAATGATCGAGATCTTGGTGTCCTCGGTCACCTTGGCATCCAGGCCGCCGATGAAGCGCACATCGTCATCACCGACGTAGACGTTCACGAAGCGGCGCAGTGCGCCGGCATCGTCGAGGATCCGCGCTCGGATGCCAGGATGGTTCTCCTCCAGGGAGTCCAAGACCTCGGCCAAGGTCTCGCCGTCGGCACTCACCTCGCCTGCGCCGCCGGTGTAAGTGCGCAAGATGGTGGGGATGCGGACAGTGGCACTCATGAATTTCGATCCTTCCAAAAGTCGATGAACGCCTCATAATGCGGCGGAATCGTGATCTTGGGACCCACCCGCTCGGCCACCGCGTCCGGAGTCTTCAGCCCGTCGCCGGAGTTGATCACGACGGTTTCGGCTTCAGGATCGAGCACGCCCTCGGAGAGCAACTTGGCGGTGACGCCGATCACGACGCCGCCGGCGGTCTCGGCAAAGATGCCTTCGGTACGCGCCAGACGCTGGATATTGGCAGCCAGTGTCTCGTCGTCGACATCTGCGACCACTCCGCCGGTACGCCGCACGACATCGAGCACGTACGGCCCATCCGCCGGGTTGCCGATAGCCAGTGACTTGGCAATAGTGGCTGGCTTCACCGGTGCCACGAAGTCATGGCCGGCGCGGAATGCCTGTGCCACTGGCGAGCAGCCTGTCGCCTGCGCGCCGAAGATCACATACGGCTTCTCCTCCACGAGCCCGAGTTTGATCAATTCGCGGAAGCCCTTGTCGATCTTGGTCAGCTGCGCTCCAGAGGCGACGGGAATGACGACTTGATCGGGAAGCCGCCAGCCGAGCTGCTCGGCGATCTCATAACCCAGGGTCTTCGAGCCTTCGGCGTAATAGGGCCGCACGTTGACGTTGACGAAGGCCCAACCCTCTTCCTCGGCCGCGATTTCACTGGCCAGCTTGTTGACGTCGTCGTAGGTGCCTTCGATGGCGATCAGGGTGGTGTCGTAGATCGCGGAGGCCAAGATCTTTTGCCGCTCGAGATTGGACGGGACCAAGACGACTGATTTGATCCCGGCCCGGGCCGCCGCTGCGGCGACAGCGTTGGCGAGATTTCCCGTGGAAGGGCATGCGAGAACCTGGAATCCCAGTTCGCGGGCGGCCGAGAGAGCCACGGCGACGACACGGTCCTTGAAGGAATGAGTCGGATTGCCCGAATCATCCTTGACCCAGAGCTGTTTCAAACCAAGATCATCCGCGAGGTGCCGGGCATCGACCAACCGGGTGAAGCCGGGGTCGGTAGAGCGGAAGGTAGCGATGTCGGCTGGGACCGGCAACAGCGGGGCGTATCGCCAGATGCTCCGCGGGCCCGCCTCGATCCGTTCCCGAGTAATAGTCGGAAATTCGTAGCCGACCTCGAGGGGACCGAAGCACTCGGTACAGGCGTAAAACGGGCCGAGCGCGGTCGTCGCTCCGCATTCCCGACAGATTAGGTGGGTGGCATTTCCAAAAGCGCCTGCCCGGACGCCAGAGGCCGAGGCTGGATCGGTGTCGACCACCGCAGTCATCATCGAGTCCTTACTTCATCTTTCTCAGCCGACTTTCGACCGAGCCGGAGTTGGCACCGTTTCTGATCGGTCAGCCGGTTGCCGGGGAGTCATCGGGCCGGTCCCTCGTCCCCTCTGGATGAACACGGCTCAGCCTAGAGGCGGCTACGGATTTGGCGCAGCTCGATTCCGCATCGTGGGAATCCCGTCCAGATGTTGGACTCGGCATTGCCGGGCAGGCGGATCGAATGCCGTCATGCCAGCGAGGCGCAGGCGGAGCTCTACGAACAGAAGCTCGGGCTGCCAGGATTAGCACTGTGAGACCTGGTTGGCCGGAAACCGGGGGACAGTGGGTTCGCTTCGGTGGCAACTTCATCAATCTCAGTACTATCGTCGGGCTCGCAGTGGCGAAGATCGGCCGTGCCAAGATCAAGCGCGGCCCGCGCGGTCTGTTTCTCGGCGAGCACTACCGCCTGAAATTCCCCATTGCGGGCGCGTTCACGATCGGCAACGTGATTACCACAACCAGCACCTGGGACCAGATGTTGCGCAAGTACCCGTTCTTGATCAAGCACGAGGAAGTTCATACGTGGCAGTACTTCTACTGCCTCGGACTGCCGTACTACATGCCGTATGTGATCTTCATGGGCTGGTCGGTGCTGCGCACCGGCGACCGGGCAGCGCGGAACTTCTTCGAGCGCCAGGCCGGGTTGGCCATTGGCGGTTACCGAGACTATCCGGTGCGGCCAATCGGGGAAGGCATTCGGGCCATAGTGGGAAAGCTGAGGCTCACTCGATCGTAAGGTCGATGCCCAATCGCTTTGCTGAACGGTTGCGTTGCCGCGTCGCACGTAGCCGACGCAACCGTTTGACGAGTAGCGGATCCTGTGCGAGCGCCTCAGGCTTGTCGATCAAGGCGTTCAAAATCTGGTAGTAGCGCGTAGCCGACATTTGGAACTTGTCCCGGATCGCCTGTTCCTTGGCGCCGGCGAACTTCCACCACTGTCGCTCGAAGGTGAGGATCTCGGCGTCCCTGGCACTCAACTCGCCAACCGGCTCTCTACCCTCGTGGGGGCTCGACGCGACGATCATAGGGTCATCGTAAATGGAAATCACATCGATGTCATTCGTAGCAGCAACCGATTCCACATCCGCTGGCCTAAAGCTGCTGACCCTTCGGCGCACCGGAGCACGATAGCTGTTGAGGAGTGACTCGGCTACTCATCACGTGGGGCCGAGTAAATGTTGTTGGATAGGAACGTGACGGATCTCGTTGGCTGGGGCATTCTCGCCACCGGACACATCGCATCCGTGTTCGCTCGTGATCTTGCTCTGCTTCCGACCGAGGCACGTCTGGTCGCAGTCGGTTCGCGCAGCCTCGAGAAGGCAATGGCGTTTGCAGCTGATCACGGCATTCCGCGGGCGTACGACTCCTATGCCGAGCTAGCCGGAGACCCCGACGTCGATGTGGTGTACGTAGCCTCCCCACACCATGATCATTTCGCATCGGCAAAGCTGTGCTTGGACGCCGGAAAATCTGTGCTAGTTGAAAAACCGCTGACTACCGATCCGACCGACACTGCGGAATTGATCAACCTGGCGAGTGATCGCGGCTTGTTCTTGATGGAGGCGCTGTGGACCCGGACCAACCCGCTACTTCGCAAGGCGGCGGAGCTGGCAGCCTCAGGTGATCTTGGGGACATCCGGCACGTCGCGGCGGACTTCGGTTTTGCTTTTCGAGGCTCTTCAACTCATCGGCTGCTGGATCCGGCTCTGGCGGGTGGTGCGATCTTGGACGCCGGAGTGTATCCGCTCCACGCGGTGAATCTTTTTCTGGGCGAGCCCGCCGACTTGCTTGGCTTTGGCAGCCATTCGACGACGGGAGTGGACAGTCACGCCGCAGCCGTACTCGACTACCCGGCGACTGATGATCGCCCGGCTGCCACGGCAACGGTGATCTGCTCTTTGGAAGCCGATCTACCTACCGGTCTTCAGGTGTACGGCAGCGCCGGCCGGATTATGATCAATGACTTTTTCATCCGTCCGAAGGAGATGCTGGTCTATCGCGGTCATCATCGTGATGTTGCACCCGAGGTCATGGTGACCCAGTGGCCCGGCGGCGGCTACACCTTCCAGGCCCAAGAAGTCATGCGCTGCCTGCGAGCGGGGAAGGTCGAGTCGCCCCTGGTGCCTTGGCGTGATTCGCTTGCGGTTTCGCGTACGCTCGCCCTCTGGCAAGTCGCAGTGGGCGATGCCGTGCCACCGCAGGAGGGGCCACCGCAGGAGGGGCCACCGCCACAGCAGGAGGAATCATGATCGAGCGGCTGACGGGCGTGATCCAGCCATACGCATGGGGGTCACTAACGGCGATCGCGGAGTTTCTCGGGAAGGAGCCCACCGGCAAACCTCAAGCCGAGCTCTGGTTTGGTGCCCACCCGCTGGCACCATCAACGGTCGAGGGTGAGCCGCTGGACAAGGTCGTAGCTCACGATCCTGTGAGTGTGGTGGGCCGGGCCTCGGTTGAGACGTTCGGCTCGCGACTGCCATTTCTACTCAAGGTGATCGCTGCCGCGCAGCCCTTGTCGCTGCAGGCTCATCCGTCACGCGAGCAGGCCGAGGCTGGCTTCGCGCGCGAGCAAGCCGCGGGCATACCCCGAGACGCGCCGAACCGCACCTATCGCGACGGTTGGCCGAAGCCTGAGGTGCTGTGCGCCATGGTGCAGACCGAGGCGCTTTGTGGCTTCCGCGAGCCGCACGCGACGTATGAGCTGTTCCGCGAACTCGGAGTTGCCAGTGCGCTTGAGCTCGTGAAACCGCTGGCCGATGCCGAGGTACCGGCCGAGGAGCGGTTGGCCATCGTGTTCGGGCGGCTGCTACGGCTCTCGCCCGATCAGCGTTCAGTGATCACTGAGGTAGTGCACGCGGCTGAGGCTCTGAATCAGCCCAACGATTCAGCATCGTTCGCGCGTACCGCTCGCGAGCTCGGTCAGCACTATCCGGGCGATCCCGGCGTACTGGCCGCCTTGCTCATGAACAGAGTTACTCTGCAACCCGGCGACGCACTGTATATGCCAGCTGGAAACCTTCATGCCTACCTCAGCGGCGGCGGCGTGGAGATCATGGCCAACTCCGACAATGTGATGCGCGGCGGCCTGACACCCAAGTACGTCAATGTCGATGAGCTGTTAGCGATCTTGGACTTCACACCTGGCTTTCCGGGCTTGATCACGCCCGTTGAAGAGTCGCCGGACATATGGCGCTATCCGACGCCAGCACCGGAGTTTGCTCTTTGGCGCATCGATGCTCGAGAGGAGCCCGTGACCGCTCCCGCGGAAACGGCTGGGCGAATCGTGCTGGTAACCGATGGAGAGCTGAATGTGAAGTCGGATAGGCAGGACCTGCATCTCGTACGAGGTGAAGCTGCCCTGCTGACGGCTGGCGAGGAAGCCGTGGTGACCGGCCAGGGAACGGCATTCGTCGGCGGGCCCGGCGTGTTCTGATCTTGGTAGGCTTTCCCGGCATTGCTGGCGTGGCGCAATCGGTAGCGCAGCTGTCTTGTAAACAGCAGGTTACGAGTTCGAGTCTCGTCGCCAGCTCCTAGTCAATGTGTGCCTTCGGCTGAGGTTTGACAGTTCGCCTTCGGTTGATGCTTTACACAGTTTCGGTTGATGGTTGACGTCTACTTCGGCTGATCCTTGACACTCCCGTATGAGGGAGTTGAGCGTGGCGGAGCAGCGCTATCAGGCAGTGCTTTCGGTGATCAAGGACGGTCGGACGGTCACCGAGACCGCGGCGGTCGGGGTATCGCGGCAGACGCTGCATGCCTGGTTGGCTAAGTACGAGGCAGCCGGCTTGGAGGGGTTGGTCGACGGGTCGCATCGGCCGTTGACCTCACCGCAGCAGATGCCGGCGACGGTGGAGGCGGCGGTGCTGGAGGCGCGGCGGAAGCACCCGTGGTGGGGTCCGCGGCGGATCGCGGTCGAGGTCAGCAAGTCCGGTCCGGGCCTGGTGGTGACGGAGTCGTCGGTGTATCGATGTTTGCGCCGGGCTGGTCTGGTGGAGCCCGACGGCCGTCGGCGGCGGCGTCGGGACTGGAAACGGTGGGAGCGGGGCCGGCCGAACGAGTTGTGGCAGATGGACACCGTGGGCGGGTTCTTGATCGCCGACGGCACGCACCTGAAGGCGTTGACCGGGGTCGATGACCACTCCAGGTTCTGCGTGTCCGCCAGGTTACTGCCCAGGGAGCGGACCCGGCCGGTGTGTGACGGACTGACCGCCGCGATGCGGACCTACGGGGTACCAGAGCAGATCTTGACCGATATTCAAGCTTGGTGGTGCCCTGAAGGTCCCTGGATTGTCCGGCCGGCGGTGTGAGGATCGAGGGGTCCGGCACCCGCTCATCGTCGTTGCTTGACCGATCGGAGCGCATGCGACTCCTTGCCTGTTGATCATGTTGGTGTGCGGGGCCTGCTGCCGGAGATCGGCCACCCTGTTAGGAACCTGGCGACCGCGCCGAACAGCCGCGGATCCCTGTTAGCGAATGTCTGGTGCGGCTCGTTCTCATGCGGCAGCGGGCAGTCGAGGGTTCCTGAGTCAATCGTTTGATGGGAGTTTGCAGTGCCGCTTCGCCTGGGCATCGACATCGCGTGTCGAGCCGCTCACCAAGTCAGCCTCGCCGACGAGCAGGGCCGGTTCATTTGGACCGGACGTCGGTTCCGCACCACGCCACAGGATCTGGCGCGGCTGTGGGCCATGCTGCCCGACGGCACCGACCCGGCCGAGGTGTTGGTGGTGATGGAACCGACGCGCAACGCCTGGGTGCCACTGGCCGCCTGGTTTCGGCGCCGCGGCGCCGATGTCGTGCTGGTGCCACCGGAGCGCTCGGCGGATCTGCGCCGCTACTACGCCAAACACACCAAATCCGACCGGTTGGACTCCCAACTGCTCGCCCGGTTGCCGATGCTGCATCCCGACGGCCTGTATGCCGAGCAGGGACTCGGGCCGGGTGATGCGTTGAAACGAACAGCGAAGCTGCACTCGACCCTGACGCATCGCCGCAGCCAAAGCTTGGCCCGATTAGATGCCTGCGCGCCGCCCAACAGGCGCTGGAGGAGTGGGTCTTCCGTTGAGCTGGACCCAGTGCCTCGTCCAGTGTGCGAACTCCTCAGGCCCCTCCGACACCGACCAGTCAGGCGGTTGTGCTTGGTAGCGGACGAGCGCTCCGGTTTCGGTGTCGCGGCCAACCAGCAGCACTCCGGTTTCGCCGTCGCGGCCAGCCAGAAGCCATCCGTCCTTCTGCCTACGCTTGCTGTTGTTCTTCACTCGGCCGAATGGCTCGAACCGCTCGGGAGCTGCCTCGTCGAGTTGCCGGTACATGGAGCGTGTGATCTGACCGTTGCCAACTTGTAACACTCGGACCTCGGCGCTGAGCACTGCAACGCTGGCGGATTCACCCACGCACTGTGAGGGGTCGCCAGCCGCCTCGTCGGCTTC
>DATCXA010000728.1:0-4222 GCA_036566085.1 Propionibacteriaceae bacterium | reverse complement strand
GGCCTGACGCGTTGGTGCTGCCGGCGGGTTGGGATCCGGCAGGCTCGTTTGCGCTAGTCGGATCGGAGCCGCAAGCGGTGAGACTGAGGGTGGCCAGAGCAGCCAAGGCGGCGAGCTGCGTAGCTCGCGAGCTCACGAGGCGGTTCATGGTCATGCGTGTCCTTCACAGACGGGGGGCTTATCCCTTGGAGGAACCCGGAGGCACAATGCACGCCGGGCTTAGCTCGGAGAGCATGCATCGTCGCGGCTTCCCCGATGCCGCGAAAGTACGCGTGTCACGTGTCGTCATGGGCGTGCCAGGGTGAACAACAGGTGAACGATCGACGCAGGTGGGCGTGCGCTGCGAGCGATGTACACGGACTCCTTCTGTTGTTCCTCATCGGACCTTGGCGAGCGCAGGATTACTTAATTGCGAGCGTGAGGTCACTCTTTGTTCACCTTTCTATGGGAATGTGGCGCAATGGACGCTCGGGGACAAGTGCTTGGTCCAGCCGCCACGCGCTTCAACGACTACATAGGCACTGTTGCAGCCGACGACGCCGAGGCGATCAAGGACCGACCAAGCCTGTATGAGCTCGCGCAGATTGATCGAGATCGCTTCACCATCGTGGGAATTGACCTGAAGGTCGACGGTCCAACCACTGCGACTGTCTATGCGATCGACCGTACAGAGCAGGCGGTCGTCCGACCGGCTGACATTGTTGAGTCGGGCAAAACGGGGGATGAGATTCCTGTCATGCCGTTCGACATCCCTGAACCGAATGTCGAGGACTTCCTCAAGTTTGCCTTCAGACAGATCTCGGTCCGGTTGGTGAAGCAGGAGCTACACGACCAGCCCCTCGTCGTTATCGAACCGCGTCAAGCCGAGAACCTTAAGCCATAGGGGAATCGTGTGATCAATGCCCCTAACGCCACGGGCTAAGGCTTGCTGGCCTCGGCCTGCCAGTGCGGCCCAACAGAGGAATTTCTCGATGACTCACAACACGCCCACGTTTACTTTGCCCACTCGTACGGCGATCCTCGTCGCGGCTTTCGACTCTCAGCTGAAGTGGGCCGGAACGATCCGGTCGGCGCTGGAATCGAAAGGGTTCGCCTGCCGGACGATCATTCCAAGTGATATCCGTCATGCCATCTCCGACAGCCAACTTGCGGACAACGGCGGGGGGGCCGTGGCCTACATGCGCTGGACCGAGCTGTTGACCACGTCGCTGAACGCGGATGTCGTCGTTCTGGCGATCCAGGGCCCGCAAGTCCGGCGTTTCTGCCACGACCTGTTCGACCTCGTTGAGCTCACCGGCGTGGCGCCTCCGGTGACGATCACCGGATGGGTCGGCGTGATCATCGAGAAAATCGTCGCTGGCTACCTGGAGCGCTACCCGGCCGACATTGTGGCTGTGAACTCGCGAAGCGACCTCGCCACTTTCGAAAAAGTCGCCCGCAGCCTGCAGCTACCCACCGACAACCTCTTGCTCAGCGGGCTGCCCCTGCTGTCCGGCGAACACCGCGAAGCGCCTGTCGACGCACCGATCAAGACCGTGATGTTTGCTGATCAGCCGACTGTGCCGCAGACCCGTGAGGATCGGCTGTACCTCTATCACCGGCTGTTGGCGTACGCGCGGATCCATCCTGAGCGGGATGTTGTCCTGAAGCCCCGACACCGCATTGGCGAGGACACATTTCATCGGATGAAATTTCACCCTGAGGCTCTGCTGAGTGGCGTGCGAAGGCCGCCCAATTTCTCCATCGATTACACCCCGGTCTCTGATCGGCTGGGCAATCTCGACCTGATGTTGACGGTCTCATCAACGGCTGCGCTCGAGGCCGCAGGGGCCGGGGTGCGTACTGCCTTCGTTGCCGACTTGGATGTGCGTGAGCAGTTGGGCAACCACATCTTCTTGGACTCCGGCCTGCTGCGGACATTCGATCAGCTCGAGGAAGACGATATCGGCGTCCCAGCCGAGAGTTGGATCGAGGATTACTTCTTCGACACCGCCGGCATCAGACCCGCGGAAAAGCTTGCCGAGCGCGCACTAGAAATCACCCTTCAGGCCGACCGCGGCCATCCGCAGGCTTGGAACACTCCTCTGTTCGCCTCGCAACACGAGCTGTTCACCTACCGGAAGCTGGCTGCGCACGGCAGCCCACTGGTAAGCGCCCGCGCTGCCCGAGTGCGGGCCGTTGCCCGTTGGGTCCTGCCGCACGGAATCCAACTGCAGCTGCGCAAGGCACAGACGCGACGGAAGGCCCGCTGGATGCGGACCGCCAAGCAAGCGCAGACCGTCGGGCGGTGATCCGGACCTCTGAACGGCAGCCAAGCCCGGTCGGTAGCCGGATTGCGCGGTAGTGACGCTCAGCTACGTAACTCTCTGAGATTTCTTGTAATGGCTGTGGAAATGTCACGATCGAGTTACGGCTCGGTGAACTGCGACTGAGCTCGCGGCCATGTTGTCGAAGTGTTTGCCCGCTGTTCAGTTCTCGCCGCTTTCCTAGCCATATGTCCTGCCTAGGGTCCTGATCATGGCAAACAAGTCTTGGTTCTTGGACACCTCTGCGCGGCTGCTCGGTGACCACATAGTCGGTAGCGGGTGCCCTGTCTACATCGCGGCAGAGATTGGCATCAACCACAACGGCGACCTGGCCAACGCGATTGCATTGGTCGACCAAGCGGCCGACGCCGGCTGCGATGCGGTCAAGTTCCAGAAGCGCACCCCAGAAATCTCTACTCCACGCGACCAGTGGGAAGTTGAACGGGACACGCCATGGGGTCGGATGAGCTATATCGACTATCGGCACCGGGTGGAGTTCGACATCGAGGCATACGCGGCCATCGACGAACACGCGAAGCGTCGTGGCATTGCGTGGTTCGCCTCACCTTGGGATGCCCAATCCGTCGATTTCTTAGAGGCGTTCGATGTGCCGGCACACAAAGTAGCCTCTGCCTGCCTGACTGACGACGACCTTCTGCGCCGGATGCGCGCCACGGGCCGGACGATTGTCCTCTCGACGGGAATGTCCACGATGCGACAGATTCGGCACGCCGTTGAGGTCCTCGGCAGCGACAACATCATCTTGTGTCACGCAACGAGCACCTACCCGGCGCCTGCTACTGAGCTGAACCTCAAAATGATCCATACGCTGCAGGCTGAGTTTCCGAACGTTCCAATCGGTTACTCGGGGCACGAGACTGGGCTGCAGACCACGCTGGCTGCTGTGGCCATGGGCGCTGTCTTCGTAGAGCGCCATATCACGTTGGACCGCTCGATGTGGGGTTCTGACCAGGCAGCATCAATTGAGCCGCAAGGTCTCGCGCGGTTGGTGCGTGACGTGCGGGTCATCACCGAGGCAATGGGTGATGGTGTGAAACAGATTTACGACGGCGAGCGAGCCGCGATGAAGAAGCTGCGTCGCGTACCCGGTGACCTCACCGAGCAGGTTGATCCGGTGGCTGTCTCGTGAGCTTCTATGGCGGACCAGGACAGGGCGCCTTGGCCCTAGTGGAAAGTCCCGCACAACTGCTCAATGTGATCGAATTGGCGCAGCTGGAAGATGATCTTGTCGGCCTCAAGATTGCGGTCCTGGCACCTGTTGCTGTTCCGACTCGTACGCAGTTGAGGTCGATGATCCCGCTCGCGCGCGAGGCCGGTCACACTGTTTCATGGCATGAACCGCGGCTGGGCGGGCTGGCTGTTGCGCGCAGCCTGCGCGCTCTCGGCGGCGAGCTGGCTGGTGTACGCCGGCTGGTGGTTGGCGACCCATACTCGGGTGTCGTCCAGGCGATCATCAGCGTCACGAAGCTCTCCGAAGTGACCATTGTGGACGATGGCACGGCGACGCTGGAATTTGCACGCCAGTGGGTCGCAGGGGAGCACCTCTCACGTTGGCATCGAGTCGCAACACCCAGCCAGCGTCGGCAGATTACGGCGCTTGCGCGAGACCAGGTTTCCGGGACGGTACGGCGCCGGTTGTCACCACAGTCCGGCTGCCGACTGCGGTTGTTCACCTGCATGCCCGTGGATGTACCGGGCGTTCGAATCATTCGCAACGACTTCTCCTGGGTACGCGCCCGGTACGCGGCTCCGGAGTTGAAACGCAGCGCCGATTTGGTGGGTACGTCGCTGCTGGAGTCGGGCGTCGTCAAGGCTGACTGTTACCTCGGTGCGGTCGAGACCTTGATTACGCGCCACGACGCAGATCGATACTTTGCACACCGCAAAGAGGCTGA
>DATCXA010000666.1:0-7546 GCA_036566085.1 Propionibacteriaceae bacterium | reverse complement strand
GCAGCGACCGAGCAGTTTGTCACCGCGACTGACACCGCTGGTGGGTCGGGATAGTGAGCAGGCAGATTTGCGTCGGTCGGTGGATGAGGCGCTGGTCGCTCATGGCGGCGTCGCCCTTGTCACCGGCGAGGCCGGGGTGGGGAAGTCACGGCTGGTCGATGAGATCGGTGGTGCGGCATGGGCTCGAGGTATGCGGGTATTGACCGGCCACTGCGTAGAAATGGACAGCACACCGCCGTATCTGCCGTACGTGGAGATGATCGAGCAGGTGATTTCCAGCCCGCGCAGCCCCTTAGCGTTGCGGGAGGCGCTTGGTGATGTTGCTCCAGAGATTGCCCGCATCGCGCCAGCGCTGCGCCGCCTTTTTCCCGACATACCGCAGCCCGTGGAGCTGCCGCCAGAGCTCGCGCGGCGGTACTTATGGAACAGCTTCCACCAATTCGTCGCCCGCGGTTCGCAAACGCAGCCGCTGCTGCTCGTACTCGAGGACCTGCATTGGGCCGACGATTCCACGCTACTTCTGACCGAGTACCTCGCACCGCTGCTGCCCGAGATGCCGGTGCTGATAGTCGGCACATGTCGAGACGAGATCGACACGTCGCATCCGCTTTCACGCGTCATCAGTCAGCTCGCCCGCCGGCGGCTGATCGATCGGATCCGCCTGCGCCGATTGTCCTTCGGCGGCGTCCGGGCCATGGTCCAAGCGCTGGCCGGGCAGCCGCCTCCAGAGCAGCTCGTACGAGTCATTGACAGCGAAACGGAAGGCAATCCGTTCTTCGTCGAAGAGCTATACCTGCACCTGGCCGAGTCCGGTGTGCTGCTCGATGAGCACGGGCGGCTGCGACCAGACCTCAAGGTTGACGAGGCGTCGGTGCCCGACAGCATCCGGCTCGTCGTCGGGGAACGGCTCTCAAGGCTGTCTCCCCTCACTCGTCAGACGCTGGTTGCCGCAGCTGTATCCGGCCGGGTGTTCGCCTCGGATTTCGTTGCTGACGTGGCCGGCGTGGACATGGAGGCTCTCAGCGACGCCTTGGAGGAAGCCGAACAAGCTCGGCTCATCGCGCCGGTCGAGGGCAATGGGACTTTGGCCTTCAGTCATGAGCTGATCCGGCAGACGCTGCTGGCTGACATGTCCACCCTCAAAAGGGAGCGATTGCACCTCCGAGCCGCCCACGCGATTGAGCGCCGTTACGCCGAAGACCTTGAGGAGCATTCCGCAGACCTCACACATCACTTATCCCGGGCCGGCCGATCAGCCGATCGGTCGCGGCTGGTGCGCTACCTGACCATCGCCGGCGACCGAGCGGCTGACGCAGCTGCCTTTGACGAAGCCGTCGCGCACTTCGGGCAGGCATTGTCACTGCTCGAACGAGGCAACCAGGACACTCGCGCGGAACTGCTGGAGCGGTTCGCGATGGCGTTGCGTAGCGTGGGCCGGTGGGACGACGCCCTGCGCACCATGAACGAGGCACTCGACCTGTACCAGGCGCTCGGGCGAACCGACTCATTCGGTCGGCTGTCGTGGGCAATGGTGTCCCAGCTGACGTGGACCGCCCGGATCAGGGAAGCCGTTCAGACCGGCCAGCGCGCGCTCGCTGCACTCGTTGACATTGCGAGCGCGGACCGGGCCCGTCTGCTCAGCGCCATGGGATGGGCGGTCACCATGGGTGGTGACTACGAGACGGCGAAAGATTTGTTCGACCAGGCGCGTGCGCTCGCAGACCAGGTTGGCAACGAACGTGCGCTCGCTGATGTGTTGCATATGCAGACGATCCACCACTTCGAATACGCCGAGTTCGTCGAAGGCGTTTCTGTCGGTCTGCGGGCTGCGGCCGTGTTCGAGCGTGAAGGCGCGTTTTGGGATCTGTGCAGTGTGCAGGCATTCGTCATTTACCAGGATGGTGCGTTGGGCAGCCGTGAGCAGGCAATCAGGCTCGCCGACAAGACCATGGCCACTGCGGAACGGTTGGGACACCTTGGGGCAATCTTCATGCTGCTGCTCTACCGTGCCCGCGAGGCAGCGACGATCGCCAACCTGGAGTTACTGACGAGCTTCGGACCGCGGATGGCCGACATCTGCCAGCGGGGAAGCCTGCCCTGGCTCTACGTGGGCCATCTCTGCCTTGGGCTTGCAGCCCACTGGCGCGGCGATGCCGAACGCGCCGAGGCGGAGCTTCGCCGAGCGGTCGAGTTAGAGCCGGCCGGCGCCCACTCCGGTAGCAGTACCTCCATCCTTTTACGCCATCTTGCGCATTGGGGTCATGCCGAGGAGGTTTTGGCGATCTACCAGTCGTCTCGGCCAACTCTGCCCTCACCCGACAAGGTCAACAGCCATGGCGCGTGGAGCCGCCTGTTCGGGTTAGTCGAGGCGCTGTACCTGTGCGGGTTCCGGGACGATGCTGCCTCGCTGTCCCCGCTCGTGGAAACGGCTCTGGAACGGGGGCCGGACTGGATCAGCTTTGACGGGCGCCTCGTTCGAACTCGTGCTGGTATGGCGGCCGCAGCCGGTGGCTGTTGGGAGGCGGCCGAGCGCCACTTCGCGGTAGCCCACCAGCACGCGAAGCAGATGCACAACCGGCTGGAGGAAATCGAGCTGCAGCGTCTGCGCGCCCACGTGTTGCTCGACCGCGGCGGTTCTGGTGACCGCGCCCAGGCTCGAGAACTGCTGGAAGAAGCGGTTATCAATTACCGCAAGTTCGGGATGCCCAGCTATACCGCGGAGGCGGAGCGGATGCTACGCCAGACACATGGTTAGCGGTTTCCGTTGAACCTGCCGGCGAGCCTGTGTTTCCGACGGGCCGTCGCAGCTGCCGTCTGCATCGAGGTAATGCTTCATTTGTTTCCAGACCGATGGTGAGAGACCCGACTGGCCAGCGGCAATCCCGGTTGCGTGGCGGATACGCCAGCAACTCGCGGGAAATCATTAACGTATGGAATCCGACGCGTCCTCCTTACAGCGTATGAAACTGCGGGCATTCGACCTGAGCGACCGAACAATACGCCGAGGTCGAGCGTCCGCCGTACGCCGCGCTGACCGACTGCGGCAGCGCGCTTTCATGATCGCCCAATGCTCGATAACAGCAGCCCTGGCATGGCTGCTGGCGCACCAGCTCCTCGGCCATCAGCTACCTTTCTTCGCCCCCATTGCCGCGATCATCACTCTCGGTCTGACGTACGGCCAGCGGCTCCGCCGAGGTGTCGAAGTGGCGATCGGCGTCGCGGTGGGCGTCGCAGTAGGTGATCTCTGGCTTGTGCTCTTTGGTACCGGCGTATGGCAGATCATGGTGGTCTGCGCGATCGCGATGTCACTAGCAACACTGCTGGGAGCCGGGCAGCTAATGATGACCCAGGCGGGCGTCCAGTCAATTCTGGTGACGGTACTGTCGCCCAATCCCGGCCAGGCAGTCAACCGCTGGCTTGACGCGGTGATCGGCTGCACGCTCGCGCTGGTGGTGGCGACAGTGGCACCGAGCGGTCCGCTACGCAAGCCTGGTGAGGCGGCCGCCAGAGTGGTAGCCGAGATGGCCGCAACCCTCGACGCGGCCGCTGCGGCACTGGCGGCAAACGACGAGGACGCCGCTGACGCGGTGCTGGAGCGGGCCCGTGCCGGAGAGAAGGATCTGGCTGATTTCGACCAAGCTGCCGCCGAGGGAGTCGCCGTTGTTCGCCACTCCCCGTTCCGACGCCGCCATCTGCCCGAAGTAAGTGCGCTCGCCGATCTCTACGAGCCACTCGACCATGCCAGCCGCAACCTGCGGGTGCTGGCCCGGCGGTGTGCAGTCGCGGTATGGCGAGGTGAACGCGTGCCGACGGCCTACCAGCATCTGATGCGCCGGCTGGCAGAAGCATCTCGATTCATCGCCGCAGAGCTCGAAGCACACCGTCTTCCGACAGCCGCTATGGATCAGCTACAAGAGATTGGCAAGGCCAGCGCCCACCTACAGCTCGCAGCCTCCATCTCGGCCGTGGTGATCTTGGCACAGACACGCTCATTGGTGGCCGACATGATGGAGTTGACCGGCATGGACTACCTGGAAGCGCGGGAACTCATTCCGGAGATGGACTGAACCGAGTGCACGATATGGCCTGACTGGGAAGCTGACCCAACGTGGTTCACTGCCCACCCGGATGGAGCAGCTCAGTAGCGCGCTGGGCCCCAAGAGCTCACAGTACGCGAGCTCGATTCTCGTCACTCGCTTTCCAGCGAACCGCCTGCCTAGTCAGCCCGTACAGCAGAAATACAGGGAGCTGTCACACGTCCGACCCGAACGACGCGGAAGACCCTAGGCACCTTGCAGATGCGCTGGTTGTTCCGTATTGGCCGAGTCCCGGTGAGTGCTAGTGAGAGCCCGCTTCGCCAGTGCGCGGTTGACCCGGACCCCTGAGACGAGCGCGCAGGTGAACAAGATGAGCGCCGTGGCCCCATGAAGCCAGCCCACCGCCGAGTTTTCGTGCGCGAAGATGCCGAGGAGGCTTTGCGCCAGCGTGGCGGCGAAGACGATCAGGCCCCATCTGATACCGCCGGGAATTCGGGCGAAGAACGAGCTGATCAAGAACAGCAGCGCCAGCAGCGGAAGGATATTCACACCGACCAGCTGATGCAGGTTGAAGCCGGCAATCCCGCCGATCTGGGGACTGTCGCTCTCAATGAGTGCCTTGTCGATGGTGCCTCCCCTCGAGACCCACTCGAACATGCTGAACACGGCATAGGCGATCGCCGCCGCCTGCAAGACGACGCCTGCTGCGATCAGATATGCCAACATCCGATAGAGCTGCTTGATCATGACTTCCTCTCGACTGAAGCTGGATGGATTACCCGCGTGAAAGCGGCACGGGAGGCAAATCGAACTCGTTGTTGGCCATGCGCAGCAGCGCTCGGGTGGCGCCGGCGAACCCAATACCGGCTACGAGCAGCCCGATGCCTGCCAGCACATGATTCGGCAGGAACGGGTGGGTAGCTCCCCCGATGATCAAGGCGATAGCCATCCACCTCGGCGCCACCCGGCTACGCCACAGGGCGATGCCCAGCAACGGAAGTCCGACCACGATGCCGGAGATGAAGAGCAGGGCGGCAGCTCCGGTGACCGGGAGCGCCCACCATGCCTCGTCCAGCGCCGCGATGGTCGCCACATCGAGCCCTTTGGTCACCGCGAGGTACGCCAGCAGATCGTCGGGAACCAACAGCGAGAACGCGCTCAAGCACCCGAACAGCGTCCAGACCGCACCCACGGTAGTCAGCACGGGAGTGTGGCGCCTGGTCACCCACGCCAAGGCAATGACGGCTGGAATCAACCCCACCAGGAACGGCAGTCCCAGCCAGACGGTCACCTCGTACAGCTGTCGATGTGCACTGATCGCTGCCGCGGTGTCGGAGATGGACGCATCCCCCTCGAAGGGTTTCAGCACATATAGCGTTCCCATGCACAGCATGGGCAGTGGCGCGACGATGGCGAGAAGCAGTCGCCAGAACGTACGGGTGTCGTGGCGGCGCGGCGCGATCTTGGTCGAGGTCGCACTCAGGACGCTGTCGGCCCGCAGGCTGGTGTCGGACATGGTTGGCTCCCACTCGTTGATGATCTTGCATCGATCCCAGACTCGGTCCGGTTTGCTTCCGAAGGGCAGGGGTTGCTCGGCCGGCATGCCGGGGAATTTCCGGTCTGCCTGGGGTCCCAGCACTACTCACCTAGGGGTTGCCACAGCGAGAATGACCACGTGGTTGGCGCACGATCTCGAGCCGCCGTGGTAGCGGGGATTCTCTTTGGCCTTGCCACGGCCGAGGTTGCAACGGCGATCGTCTTCGGATGTCTGTCGCCACTGAGCTGGGCCGAACTGGTCGATCTGCTGGTCGTCAGCAACGCCATTCTCGGGCTGGCGCTGGCGGTGGCTGGCTGGCCGATCGCCGTATATCGGCCGCGAAATGCGATCGGCTGGTCGCTGCTCGCCGGCGGGTGCTGTTGGGCCTCGACCGGCGCCGGAATTGCCCTGTTGGCGTGGGCGCACTCCCAAAATCTCGAGGGCTGGTTCTGGCGAGTCGTGGCGACGGTCACGAACATGGGCTGGACGTGGGCCCTCACAGTCTGCCTGCCGCTGGCGTTGTTGCTGCTGCCGGACGGCCGCCTGCCGGGCCGACATTGGCGCTGGGCGCTCCCGCTGCTGGCCTTCAATGGGCTGTCTTTTGCCGCCCTCGGCGTGCTCTTCGACTTCAGCATGGCGGTCGGCGTGCCCGGCTACTTCTCCTGGCCCGAGATCCATGCCTTCTCCTGGCCGGGCGCCGTCCTCGGCATAACGGTCCTGAGCTCGTACGGGCTGGCCCTTGCGGCGCTTCTGGTGCGCTTCTACCGCGCGAGCGATCAGGTCCGGCGACAACTGTCCTGGGTGCTGCTCGCCAGCCTCATTGTGGTGGTGATCTCCGCGCTCGACCCGATCCTGCCGGACAGCATCTTCTCGATCTTGGTGATCGCGCTCATTCCCCTGTCGATCACCGTGGCCGTGTTGCGCTATCAGCTGCTCGACATCCGGCTCGTCTTGTCCCGATCAGTGCTGTATGTCTTGCTCACCGCGGCAGTCGTCGGCACGTACCTGCTGATCGTCGCCGTCTCGGATGCCCTACTTCGGACCGGCCTGGGGCTGGGGTCCTCCGTACTGGCCACGCTGCTGATTGCGATCGCCTTCAACCCGGTTCGGGTCTGGTTGCAGCGCAAGGTCGAGCGAGTGATCTACGGTGCTCGCAATGATCCCGCCGAAGCCATGGCGGCGGTCGGGGCTCGGCTCGGCGAGGTGGGTGGTGCCGACAGCGCAGGGCTTCCCGGGGTCTTGCAGGCGCTGGCTACCGTGATGCGCTTTCCGTGGGCAGCGGTCGTGGTCAAGGGTGCCCAGATCGCCTCCTTCGGCGATCCACCTGCCGCCCGGCACGCCACGCCTTTGCGCCAGGGCGGTGAGGTCGTCGGCGAGCTGATCATCGGGTTGCGCCCGGGAGAGGCCCGGCTTGATCCCGGCGACGCGCGGGTCCTGGATCTGGTCAGCTCGCCGATAGCGGCGACTGTCCAGGCGGTTGAGCTTGCTGAGCAGCTGCGTTCCTCGCGCGAGCAGGTGATCACCGCCCGCGAGGAGGAGCGCCGGCGGCTCCGGCGTGATCTGCACGACGGGCTCGGACCGGTGCTCACTGGTGTCGTCCTCAATGCCGAGGCGGCGCTGCGACGGCTGGCCAGTGACCCGGCCCAAACAGCGGATCTGCTGGTCCAGCTTCGAGACCAAGCGACCGGGGCGCTAGAGGACATCCGCCGACTGGTGTATGACCTCCGGCCCCCGGCGCTGGACAGCTTGGGACTTGTGGAGGCGCTGCGCGAGCAAGCTGCCGTGCTGGGGAGGCGAGAGAGTGCTGCACCGTTGCAGGTCAGCGTCGAGGCGCCCACGCCGCTGCCCGAGCTGCCCGCCGCGGTGGAGGTCGCCGCGTACCGTATCGTCACCGAGGCGTTGACCAACGTGGTGCGGCACTCGAGTGCGTCGGCGGCCGTTGTGACACTGACCGTAACGGCAGGGGTATTAC
>DATCXA010000660.1:0-4513 GCA_036566085.1 Propionibacteriaceae bacterium | reverse complement strand
CCTTCCCGGTGAGGTCGACCTTGGTGCCGCAATTGTCGATCGACGCACGATGGGTCGGCTCCGCGGGCGGCTCAGCCGCGTTCGCGGCGCAGCCGACGAGGGCCAGCGCGGTCATGGAGGCCAGCAGGGCGGCAGTGAGCCGGCGGGGGAATGCGTGAGAGGTCAAGGGGGTCTCCGATAACTGATCGAGTGGAAAGGGTCGTCCACTGCTCATGAGGCGAGTGGGAGACCAGCCGCCTCAGATCGGAGGTCAGCGCGCCGCACCAGAGTTGGTGGGGGGGTCTGTCGTGATGCCATTCTAGGCACCCTCGCGCCCCTGTGTGTAAGTTTGGATACCGAATCCATTGAAGTGGCGGAACGGAGTGCAGCTATGGAAGGGCGCGCGACATGCTGACGGTGTGGGCCGTGGCCGGCCTCGGGGAGATCCTCGAGGGGGATGATCTCGCGGTTCTCATCGGAGACCGCTTCGATGGGGACCATCCTCACTTCGCGGGCCAGGTTCTGACCGATGGCGATATCGTGGCTGTGACCAGCAAGATCGTCTCGAAAGCCGAGAGCCGGGCTCGGCAGGCGACAGATCGTGAGGAGGCGATCTCCGAGGAGACCGTGCGGGTTATTGCAACGCGCGAGCACCGCGCCGGTGTCACTCGCATCGTCCAGAACCGGCTAGGGCTTGTGATGGCTGCCGCAGGGGTCGACTCGAGCAACACGCGGCCGGGCACCATTCTTCTCTTGCCGATCGACCCCGATGCCTCCGCAGGGAGGATCGCCTCCGCGCTGCGCGTCCGCTTCTCCGTTCAGGTCGGCGTGATCATCTCCGACACACTCGGAAGGCCGTGGAGGGAGGGACAGACGGATGTTGCGATCGGCGCAGCCGGAATCCGGGTACTGGATGATCTGAGAGGCACACAGGACGCCAGCGGCCGTCGCCTGGACGTAAGCGTCTCGGCCGTCGCCGATGAGATCGCCGGTGCGGCTGATCTGGTCAAGGGCAAGTCAGCCGGCCTACCCGTTGCGGTCGTACGGGGTCTCGGCCACCTGGTCGCGGACCTTTCGGAGCCGGGAGCCAGGAGCATAGTGCGACCCGCCGAGCACGACATGTTCCGCCTGGGAAGCGACGAGGCGTTCGCAGCCGGGCGCGCGGAGGGGTTCGTCCTGGCCGAAGCAAAAAAGACTTCGCTCGGGGAAGCGGGGCGTGAATACGCTCGCCAGTAGGATGACGAAGGCCTTTCTTCGTGTCCGCCGTTGTGGAAATCCCGCCGAATACACGCAAGGAGTTGTTCGAAATGTCAGAGAAAGCATTGGCAAAGGGTGAGGACGGTGCTGAAATCGGGGCGGCGAATCAGAAGAGCCCGCGACCGAGCATCGCACCGGCGCCATTGGATCTGAGCGAACTGGCGCACCAGCTTTCCGGCGGTTACCGGTCGGTGGGTACCATGGTCTACGACATCCTGCGCGACGCGATCCTCTCCGGGACGCTCGCGCCGGGCCAGAAACTTCGACAGGAGACCCTCGCCGACGCGATCGGAGTCTCCAGGGTTCCGGTGCGTTCCGCGCTCATTCAATTGGAGTCGGATGGTCTCATCGAGGTCCATGATCGTCGGGGGGCGACCGTCAAGACGCTCTCGCGCAGTCAGGCGGAGGAGATCTACGTTCTGCGCACGCTTCTGGAAACTCATGCCCTGCGGCATTCGATGGTCACCATGACCCCTGAACGGCTCGGGCGATTGCGCGAGTTCGCCGCGATCGCGGACACGGAAAGCGAGGGGTCCGAGTTCGTCGCAGCGAGGACCCAGTTCTACAGCGAGCTGTATGACGCCGAGAACAACCCGCTGCTGTGGGACCTCATCGAGGACCTCAGGCTGAAAGTCGGTCGCTACGTGCTGGGCTGGCGGCTCGTCAACGGGCATTCGCATTCGCACACAGTCCTCGCGAGCACCGTCGCCGCCGGCGATGTGAGTGCGGCGGTCGAGGTCCTGGAGGAACACCTGCGGGGAGTTCGGGACGGTGTACTGACGATGCTGGAAGCGGATTCTGTGACCCGGGAGACTGAGCGCCGCAAGCGGAAACCGCGCGCCTGATCCGCGGTTAGTCCACCCGCTTTCTTCGCGGCGTTGGGGACCACTGCGCCATAATCACGGCCTCAGGAGCGAAGCGGCAGAAAGTTTCTCCATAAACTGGATTCTGTATCCAAAATGCGCAAGGATATGGAATGTCACTTGCCGTCGCACTCCGGCACCGGGTGGCATCGTCTCGAAGAGGAGTCAGCATGGGGTCCGTCCAGATCGGTTATGCCGCAATGAGCGAGCAGTTCCACCCCACCGAGTTGGTGGCCTTGTGCGAAGCGGCGGAGGATGCCGGCTTCAGCGGAGTGATGGCGGCCGATCATTTCCAACCCTGGGTTCCGCAGCAGGGCCAGGCGCCCTACGTGTGGAACGTGCTCACAGCGGTCGGGGAGCGCACCAAGGGCGACATCGGCCCCGGTGTCGTCTGCCCGTCCTTCAAAGTCCACCCAGCGATGGTGGCCCAGGCCTCCGCGACGCTCGCGGCGATGTATCCGGGACGGCACTGGTTGGGCCTCGGCTCCGGCGAGGCGCTCAACGAGCACATTGTCGCCGGATATTGGCCGGAGGCCCCCGATCGGCTCACCCGCATGTGGGAAGCGATCGAGATCATCAAGAAGCTCTTCAGCGGCAAAGACGTCAAGCACCGCGGTGAGAACTTCACGCTTGAGAAGACCCGGCTCTGGACGCTCGACGAGAAGCCCCCGATCTACGTCGCCACCGCAGGACCCATCACGGCGAAGCGTACCGGGCGGGAGGTCGACGGCATTATCACCCCCGGCGCAACGGTGGAGAAGATCTCCGGACTCCTCGAGAAGTTCGCCGAGGGGGCGCGGGATGCCGGGAAAGACCCCGGCACGATGCCGAAGATCCTGCAACTGCACCTCTCCTGGGCGCCGACCGATGAAGAGGCGATGACGAATGCCATGGTCGAGTGGCCCAACGGCGGGATGAAATTCCCTAAGGGCGACATCCGCTCCCCGTTCGATTTCGAGCAGATGGCCAAGCTCGTGCGCCCGGAGGACTTCGACGGCAGGATGCTCATTTCGAGCGATCCGGACGCCCACCGCGCCGAGATCCAGAAATTCCTCGACGCGGGGATCGATCGCGTCTACCTGCACAACGTCGGGCGCAACCAACGCGAGTGGATCGAAGTGTTCTCCCGGGATGTCCTTCCGAAGCTCCACCGTTAACCTCGGCTGATCCCCGGGAGACCGGAGAGAGAGAAACCCATGAGAACAAGTACTGTCACGTTCTACAGCGAAGGGGATGCCATTGCGGCCCTGTGGCGCACTCCCGACACCGACGGCCCTTATCCCGCGATCGTTCAGGGACCCGGCTGGCTCGGCTTGAAGGACTCCAAGCTCTACGTGCGCTATCACGAGGCCCTTGTCGCCGCCGGATTCGCGGTCCTGATCTTCGACTACCGGGGATTCGGCGACTCCGGAGGCGACCGTGGCGTCCTCTCCCCGGCGCGTCAGCTTCAGGATCTCGTCAATGCCGTAACCTACCTCACGACGCGCTCTGACGTCCTCGCGGACGCGATCGGGACATTCGGCACAGGCGGCACAGGCGGCGGCAATGCGATCCTGCTTGCCGACGTCGATCCTCGCGTGAAAGCCGCTGTAAGCCAGGTTCCGGTTGCGGATGGTACCGACTGGCTGCACCGGATGCGCCAGGAGCACGAGTGGCTCGCCTTCCTTGCCTCGCTCGACGAGGACCGCAGGTTGCGGGTCACAACGGGAGAAGGTCGGAAGGTTCACCCGCGCGAAGAGATCATGGTCCCGACTCCTGAGCGGCGCACCACGACGATCAAGGCCGATGTCGACGACCGCATCCCGATCGCCATCTCGCTCTCCTGCGCTGAGGAGATTCTCGCCTACCGACCACTAGAGGCCGCACTGCGGCTCACGACGCCGCTCATGGTCATCGGAGTCGCGGGCGATGCGACGACGCCAACCGACCACGCCGAGCAGTTGTATGCCGCGGCTAAGGGGCCGAAATCCCTCATCATGCAGAACCACACGACCCATTACGCGGCCTATGACCGGTATTGGGAACAGACCACCCCTCGCATCGTCGAGTGGTTCGAGCGTTACGTCCGCCCCGCCGACGTCGTCGTGCGATGTGCGGAAGCCGACGGAGAGACCGTCGAGACACTGGAGGTACCGAAGTGAGCGTTGACCTGAGATTGACCGGGGGAACTGTGATCACCCCACAAGGCCCGGTGGTATCGGATCTCGTGGTCCATGGCGGCAAGATCGTCGGCATCATCGACCCCTCTCTCGGGCTCGTGGCGGAACGGACCGTCGATGTCAACGGAAAGCTCGTGCTTCCTGGGATGGTCGACGTCCATGTACACACGCGTGAGCCTGGGTACACGCACAAGGAGGACATCCGCACGACGACAGAGCAGGCTGCTGCGGGCGGTGTGACGACGATCTTCGGCA
>DATCXA010000652.1:0-4310 GCA_036566085.1 Propionibacteriaceae bacterium | reverse complement strand
GGTCAAAGCCCGACCCATCGTCCAGCCGTACGCGCAACGCCAGAGGTCCCCTGCCCGGCTTCGCCGGCGCCTCGGGAAGGGCGTCACGCCAGCGCAACCAGCCGGCTCTGCCTAGGTGAAACACCAGATGCAAACCCTGGGCGGAGATGTCGAGGAACTTGCCATGCCGGGTTACTGACTCGATCTGGAGGCCGTACAGCGCCGACAGCGGCGGATCGTAGGTCTTAAGTGCGCTAAATGCGAGTAGCTCGATGCGATCAATCGCATGCCCCACACACTTCTCGGTCAGGAATCGTGAGAGCGACTCCACCTCAGGCATCTCGGGCATGCGCCCATTATGGACGCCCAGCGGAGCCGCTCGACCAGTCTGGCCCAGGCAGCTGGAGCGCCCCCGACAGCAGGCGAAGGTACTCCTCCCGCGGCAGCGCAGCCGCACCAAGCGATTCCAAGTGAGGCGTCAACCACTGCACATCCAACAACCGGCCCTCGGGCCCCGCATCCCGGAGCAAATTGACCAGGGCTACCAGCGCGACCTTGGACGCATCCCGCCCGATGGCAGGTCGATAAAACATGGACTCGCCCGCGAACAAGCCGGCAATGCTTACCCCGTACAGGCCGCCGGCCAGCTCACCGGTCGGCGTCCAGGCCTCAACTGTGTGCACCATGCCGCGCTTGTAGAGCCGCCGGTAGACCCGGCGGATGTCGCGATTGATCCATCCGCTGGGCCGACGGCGGTCAGCGCAGCCGTCCAGCACGTCGTCAAAGGCGGTATCGATGCGGATCTGGTAGCGCCGGATCGATTTACCCAATGAGCGGCTCACCCTCATGCCATCCAGCGGCAAGATCGCGCGCTCTAGCGGCGAATACCAACCCATCAGTCCTGGCTGCGCAGGCATCGGAAAAGCGCCACATTCGTACGCCGCCAGCGCGAGTTCCTCATTGAAGACGCGCGACACCCCAATGAGGTCGTCATGCCGCCACAGCTCCGGCGATCCGAAAGGGGAGCCCACGTCGGCATACTCCCACCAGAGCCAAAGCGGATCGCGCGCCCGTTCATGGCTAAGTCCGGGTTGTCCCTGACTCGCAGGCTCAACAGCCACGTACGCTTGTGGTCGACCGCTGTCCCTTGGGCAGCTGACCGCATCGGGAGCCGACATTTCGATGCAGAATGTTTGGAGGTCTGATGGCGTCAGCGCAGGAGATGCGCCGAAGGATCGCCACGGTGATCTCGCCGGTGGCCAATCTCGTTACAGCACAGGGAGCCGGTGGCGCGCTACGCCAGGTCCTTGAGATCGCGATCGATGGCTACGGGCGGATGCCGAGCGCCAAAAGTGCCGCTGCGCACTACCTGCAACGGCAGGGCGGTTCGGTTGATGAAGCGATCTCCTCCATCATCGACCACCACATAGGCCTTGCCTCTGCGCAAGGTTTCGTGACCAACATCGGCGGGCTGGCGGCCCCCCCGGTAGCCATACCCGCAAATCTCACCGGGATCGCCATTGTGCAGGTCCGGATGGTTGCTGCAATTGCGCACCTGCGGGGATACGACCTCAACGACAACCGGGTTCGCACCGCACTCATCATGTGTTTGATGGGCGGGGAGCAGGTCGCGAAGCACATTGTGGACGGTACGCTCCCAACCTCGCCCATGGCGGTCGCAACGGCGCCCATGTTCGATCCCGATCTTGACAGGCGCGTCGCCGACGAGGTCGTCAGCGATCTCGCGGCTCGCATCGGTGGCAAGAATCTGGCGCTGGCGACCGTCAAACGAGTTCCGCTTTTGGGTGGTGGTGTCAGCGCGATCATGGACGGCATCGCGACGTACCAGATCGGCCGCTATGCGACTGGCGAGCTGATGCGTCGTCGCGCGCTGGTGCTTCATTGAGAGCTTCAGGTCCCTCATGGGACACGGCCCATCTGATCCCTGGAGGCGCCCGGCCGACACCCATGCTGCTCGGGCGGTTCCCGAGCGGGTGCTTGCCTGGGCTCAAGATCACTTAGATTCTGAGATCGTTTCGGTCAAGCCTGTCGGCGGGGGTCGTACCGACACCATCTCAGCGGTCTATCTGCGGCGCGGTGAACCGGTCATCTTGCGTCACGTCTCTGTCGAACGGTGGGGCGAGATCGGCCGCCAACATGTCATCTGTGAGGCGTTGGGGTGCCGGCTGATGGAGGGTTCGAGCCTTCCCGCGCCGCGGCTCATCGCCTCTGACCCGGATGGCAGCCGGACTGGCGACTACGCGAATCTGACCACCCGGCTCCCGGGTCGCGTTCGACTTGGCCCGCTGAACCTCGACGCCATTGACGAATTAGCGAAGATTGCCGTGATCATCCACGGCACTCCAGTTGCGAATGATCTTCGGCCGCGACAGTACGAGTTCTGGACTCCAGATGATCTTGTGGTACCGAGCTGGACCTCGCGGCCGGAACTTTGGCGACGTGCGATCGACATCTTCAATGAAGGTCCTCCGTCGACTCGACATGGGTTGGTACACCGCGACTTCCATCCGGGCAACATCTTGTGGGAGGGGGATCGGATCACCGGAGTCATCGACTGGGCGGAGACCTCATGGGGACCTCCGGACTTAGACGTGGTGCACTCCCGAGCAAACTTCGCAATGCTTCACGACTTCGACAGTGCCGACGCCTTCTCCTATTGCTACCGATGGCATGGCGGCATGCTCGATGATGATCATGATGCGGAAGTCTTCTGGGCAGTCAGTGACATCTTGGGCTTCCTGCCCGATCCAACTGAGATCATCACCGCATTGATCCATCACCGGACCGATCTTCCTGACAAGGTCGTCCGGGAGCGCCTCGAACATCTACTGATGATCACCCTGGGCGAGACCCGCCACTGACTCGGCCCTTGCTCCAAAGCTGAGTTTCGACACGCAGCAGGCGTCTGACATGCCAAAGAATCCGCATTGGTCGGAAATTTGACTCAAGACGATGGCGGGGCCGGCGAACCAGCCAACCGAATCAAGTCCTGCCTCGAAACCAACATGTATGAGATCTCACAAAGCCGCAGCGCGCCTTGCGAAGGAAGGCTAGCCTGACTTAGGTTAGGCGAGCCTCACCTATATTGAAACCACAGGCGAGGAGACCCGGCCAGAACTACGGGGAATCGAGGAGAGATGCTAGCCAATTTTCTGATTGGCTTACGTGAAGGCCTGGAGGCCGCGTTAATCGTCAGCATCCTCGTCGCCTACTTAGTGAAGTCAGGGCGTCGGCATCTGCTGCCGCAGATCTGGCTCGGCGTGGCTATCGCCGTCGCTATCTCACTCGGCTTTGGCGCCGCTCTTACCTTCGGTCCTAAGGGACTTACCTTCGAGGCCCAAGAGCTCATCGGCGGCTTGCTCTCTATTGTGGCGGTGGGATTCGTCACCTGGATGATTTTTTGGATGGCAAAGGCCGCACGGTCGCTATCGGGAGAGCTACGATCCCAGATCGACAGGGCCGCCGACGCTAGCCGCTGGTCGTTGGTCATTGTCGCCTTGCTGGCTGTCGGCCGCGAAGGCCTGGAAACGGCACTATTCCTGTGGGCCGCCACTCAAACGGCGGCCCAGGGCAGTGGCTCGACTGCCGGCCCACTGCTGGGTGCGGCTCTCGGACTGTTGGTCGCGGTCGTGCTGGGCTACTTGATCTACCGGGGTGCCCTGAAGATCAACTTGAGCCGCTTCTTTACCTGGACCGGCGCCTTCCTGATCGTCATCGCCGCCGGGGTATTGGCGTACGGGGTGCACGATCTGCAAGAAGCTCGCTTCCTGCCCGGGCTCAATAATCTGGCCTTTGACGTGTCCGGAGCCATCCCGCCGACCTCGTGGTACGGAACGCTCCTCAAGGGTGTGTTCAACTTCTCGCCCGCAACCACGGTTCTGGAGGCGGCCGCCTGGCTCGGTTACTTCATCCCGACGATGACGATCTTCCTTTACCAGAAGCGGCAGCGCACCCAGGCTCCCTCGCGTCAAACTCCCGAGCCAGTTGGGGCCTCCGGAAGGAAATGATCATGATCCGACTCGGCCGAAAGGCCGACAAGTTCGCCCTGCCCACACGCATCCTCGTCTTCAGTTCGAGCTGCGCAGTCCTGGGCGTGCCCTTGCTCGCCGGATGCACCGACAACGCTCCCACTGGCAGTACCGGTGCCACGGCCAGCGCCAACCCGCGCGTCCTGACCGTCCAGGCGACCGACACCGAGTGCAAGTTGTCCGCGACCAACGCCCCGTCTGGCACGCTCACCTTCGCAGTGACCAACGGCGGTACCAAGGTCACCGAGTTCTATCTGTACGGCGAGGATGGCAAGCGCATCG
>DATCXA010000649.1:0-3989 GCA_036566085.1 Propionibacteriaceae bacterium | reverse complement strand
CTATCCGGATAGTCGAGCCGTGCGTGTCCTTAGCGAGCACGTGCCGCCGGGCCAGCGCCTCGCAGACATCACGACCGCTACCAAGTTGGGGATCGACGTCCACACCTGCCCACAGACCTCGCGAGCGGACCGAGACCACACCGTGGCCGATCATGCGGTTCAGCCGCTTCCGCAGCTGGACGCCGAGCTTGGCCGCGCGCTCCTGATATTCACCGGTCTCGAGCAGTCGTACGACGGCTAGGCCGATGGCGCAGGCGAGTGGGTTGCCTCCAAAGGTGCTGCCATGCTCGCCGGGCTGCAGCACACCTAGCACTTCATGATCAGCAACGACCGCGGAAACCGGCACGATGCCACCACCGAGCGCCTTGCCCAGCAGCACGACATCAGCGGTGACGTTTTCGTGCTCGCAGGCGAGCGTACGGCCGGTGCGGCCGAGCCCGGACTGGATCTCGTCCGCAATAAACAGCACTCGATGCTTGCTAGTCAGCTCACGCACTCCCGCCAGATAGCCGGGTGGCGGGATTCGTACTCCCGATTCACCCTGAATCGGCTCTAGCAGTACTGCCACAACGTCGTCGTTGATCGCATCGCGAAGCGCCTCAAGATCACCGTACGGCACCATCAGGAACCCCGGAGTGTAGGGCCCGAAATGATCATGCGCCAGTGGGTCGTCGGAGAAGCTGATGATCGTCGTGGTACGGCCATGGAAATTGCCGGCAGCAACGATGATCAAAGCGCGACCATCTGGCACGCCTTTGACCTCATATCCCCACTTGCGGGCGACCTTGATCGCAGACTCCACGGCCTCGGCGCCGGTATTCATCGGCAACACCATGTCCTTGCCGATCAAGGTTGCCAAGCCGTCAGCAAACGGCGCCAATTGATCATGGTGAAAGGCACGCGAGGTCAGCGTCAGTCGATCGAGCTGCTCCTTGGCGGCGGCAACCAGGGTCGGATGCCGGTGGCCGAAGTTGTTGGCCGAGTAGGCCGCTAGGAAGTCCAGGTACTGGGCGCCCTCGATGTCAGTGAGCACCGCTCGCCAGCCACCTGAAGCCACCACATCAAGCGGATGGTAGTTGTGAGCGACGTGCTCATCCTCGATCCGCAGCAGCTGACTGGCGCGCGTCAGGGTGTCGTCCATGGTGGTCATGATGATGCTCCTGCGGTCGGGTGATGAGCGGTCGGGTGATGAGCGGTCGTGTGGTGGGCTGATCGTGGTGCTGCGTTCTCCGAGACAACACTGGAAGCGTCATCGCTCAACGAAGCGGCCCCGCGCATTGCGATCGGTGCCGGCCGGATTTCCTGAGTACAACACTTCACGCTCCCCCCGCCCTTGATCAGTTCGCTGAGGTCCACCGAAATCGGCCAGTATCCAGTGGCCGCCAGCTCCTCGCGCAGCTGCCGCGCGCCCGAGGAAATGAACACGTGCAGCCCATCGCTGACCGCATTCAGTCCAAAGGCGTACGCATCATGCTGGTCAGCAATCAGGGCATCGGGGAACAGCTCCCGAAGCAACTGACGACTGTCTTGGCTGAAAGCCTCGGGGTAGTAGGCGATATGGTCCCGGACGTCATCCAAGACGGTCAAAGCAAGATCAAGATGAAACAGCCGCGGATCAACAAGCTGAAGACTGATCACCTCCCGACCCGTCAGCGTCGCCAGCTCACGATGAGCGTCAAGAGTGGTGCGGAGTCCATAGCCAGCAAGGATTCTGTTTGACAGCACGACGAAATCACCCTCAGCCTCGTTGACAGCAAGCGGCTGTTGCACCTCGCCGCCGCCGTAGAGGATGCCGTTGCGCTGATGCCAGGCCGTGTGCACCGCGGCCTCTGCCTCACGCTGCGGATTGGCGAATCGGGCAGAGAGAGCACGGCCAGCCACCACCGTGGCGCCATTTGCGGCGAAGACCATGTCAGGCACTCCCGGCAGCGGCTCCAAAAGATCGACGCGATGACCCGTGTCGCGATACGCGTCAACAAGCCCCCACCACTGCCGAAGCGCCAGAACACGGTCCACGTGGCGACTGGGATCCATCCACGGATTAATGGAATAGGTCACATCGAAGTACGTCGGCGGACACATCAGATAATGCCGAAGCCGCGCACGCCGTACAGGGTGCCCAATGTGGTTCAGCACTGTGGTTGTCACCCTTGAAGGGTAGGGGCCCAGGAGGCGCAAGTCCGATAGTGTGATCAATGAAAGTGAGGAGACTGTATTGCGTCTTGATGAAATTGATCACAAGATCCTTGCGCGGCTGACAGACCACGGTCGCGAGAGCTTTGCCATGCTCGGGCATCATGTCGGCCTGTCGACCGCAGCCACGAAAAGGCGGGTGGATCGGCTCCGTCTTAGCGGTGTGATCCGGCGCTTTACAGCCGAAGTCGAGCCTGCTGCACTGGGCTGGACGATCGAAGCCTTTGTCGAGGTCTACTGCGAGGGCCGGGTGCCACCGGAGCGGATGCGGGACATGGTCAGCAGCATCCCTGAAGTTGCTGAGGCGTACACGGTGACGGGTGAGGCAGACGGCATCCTGCGCGTACGCGCGTCCGATACGAGCCATTTTGAGAAGGTCCTTGGCATTATCCGCAACCATCCGGGCGTCTCCCGCACCCGATCATCACTGGTTCTTTCACGCCTGTAGCCAACTAGGCGCAATGCTCCCGGGAGGCCCGCTGCTCCCTTCTTCGGGACGCGGCCCACGGTGCATGGCCATGCGTTAGTTTCTTCAGAGTGAGGCTGTCGCAGTGACCCAAACCAGTCCTCCTCCAGAGTCAGGCCGCCTGGGAGCGGCGGCCCCGGTGCGCAGGATTCGCGTTACCGACTTCTACAACGCCAAGCGCCAACATGAGCGCTGGGCGATGCTGACCAGCTATGACCAATACACCGCTGAGCTGTTCGACGAAGCCGGGGTCTGGGCACTGCTGGTCGGCGACTCCGCTGCGAACAACGTTTATGCGTATGACACCACCTTGCCGGTCACTGTCGATGAACTGCTGCCACTGGTCCGCGCAGTGGTCAAATCGACCAAGCGAGCCTTCGTTATCGGCGATCTGCCGTTCGGTTCGTACGAGGACGGCCCGTCGCAAGCTCTGGAAACCTCCATCCGGTTTATGAAGGAGGGCGGGTGTCACGCCGTGAAGTTCGAGGGTGGGTTGCGCGTTGCAGCGCAAATCCGCAAAGTGACCGACGCCGGCATCCCTGTTATGGGTCATATCGGCTTTACGCCGCAGAGCGAGCATCAGCTCGGCGGCTATCGAGTGCAGGGCCGCGGTGATGACGCAAAGCGGCTTCTGGATGACGCCCATGCTGTCGAAGAGTCTGGAGCCTTCGGAGTGGTGTTGGAGATGGTCCCTGGCGACCTGGCGCGCCAGGTGACTGCCGAACTGGACATTCCGACTGTTGGCATCGGCGCCGGCCCAGACTGCGACGCACAGGTACTGGTGTGGCAGGACATGATGGGTCTCAGACGCGGCAGAATGCAGCGCTTTGTCAAGCATTATGCCAATTTGGCAAAGATCATCGGTGACGCCGCCGCCGCGTATGTCGATGAGGTGAGAATGGGTGTCTTCCCGGACGAACAACACACATTCGCTTCGACGATCCCTACCACTGAGGCCAAGTCATGAAGATCACCAATAGCGTGGCCGAGTACGCGGATTTTCGTCGTGCTCTCGATATACCGGCTGCTCCCCGGCTCGCTTTCGTCCCTACGATGGGTGCGTTGCATGAGGGCCATCGTTCGCTGATCAAGTTGGCAAGATCACTTGGCGATCTGGTCGGAGTCAGCATCTTCGTCAATCCGCTGCAGTTTGGGCCCGGCGAGGACTATGCGCGTTATCCGCGGCGCCTTGAGGATGATCTTGAGGTATGCGAGGCGGATGGCGTTGATGTCGTCTTCGTGCCGAGCGTCACCGACCTTTACCCGCCCGCGCGGCAGGTCACCGTTGACGCGGGCGCCCTGGGATCGGTGCTGGAAGGGCACTCCAGAC
>DATCXA010000640.1:0-5106 GCA_036566085.1 Propionibacteriaceae bacterium | reverse complement strand
GCAGCGAGAAGTGCAAGTTGACCCAGCCATGCTGCGGAATATCCAGAACCCGCTGCGGCAATAGCGCGCCATATGCAACGACTGGGCAGCAGTCGGGGGCAAGCTCAGTCAGCCGAGTGACGAACTCCTCGTCCCGAGGGCGCTGCGGCTTCAAGACCTCGATACCCAGCTCGGCAGCCCGTTGTGCGACCGGACTGGCGGTTAGCTTCTTGCCTCGGCCACTTGGCGCATCCGGCCGGGTGACGGCAGCGACCAGCTCATGGCGGGAATCGGCCAGGGCATCCAAAGACGGAATCGCGACATCTGGAGTGCCGCCAAAGACGATTCGCACCGCAGGAGTCTAGGACGCCTGGCGCAGCAGCACCTCACGTACGGCCGTCAGCCCCCGATGTACCTCGCGAAAGCTGGTACTCAGCGGCGACAAACCGATTCGTAGTCCGTTCGGTGGCCGGAAGTCCGGAATAACACCTAAATTCCAGAGCTGGGCTGTGGCCTTGCCAAATTCCGGATGCTCCAGTGTGACGTGACTACCGCGCCGCGCCGGGTCCCGAGGCGAGGCAAGGTGTACGCCGAGGAAGCTGAGCAGCTCGTCCGACACCGCGATCGCGAACTCCGTCAGGGCAATGGACTTGGCGCGGATCGCCTCGAGACCTGCCTGTTCGATGAGCGACAGCATGTCCTGCATAGCCAGCATGCCGATGATCGATGGTGTGCCGCTCAGAAAACGACGAATGCCATCCGATGGCACATAGTGCCGGGCCATCGTGAAGGGATCAGCCGAACCCATCCAGCCTTGGATCGGCTGCCGAAATCGATTCTGAAGATCACCACGGACGTAGCCGAAGGCTGGTGAGCCAGGCCCGCCATTGAGGTACTTATAGGTGCATCCGACGGCCAGGTCGACCTGCCACTCGTCGAGCCGGCTTGGGATCACACCTGCCGAGTGACACAGATCCCACAGCATCAGCGCGTCATGATCATGAACGAGAGCGGTGATCTTGGCAACATCAGCTAGATACCCCGATCGATAGGCCACATCGCTGAGCAAGATCAGGGCAGTCTGTGAACTGATCACATCCGCGATCTGATCAACCGTGACACCGCTCGCCCGGTCAGTCTCGAGCCAGGTCAGGCGCATACCGAGCTCGGCTGCGATGCCCTCCAGAACAAAGCGGTCAGTCGGAAAGTTGCCGACATCGGCGATGATCTGCTCGCGCCCAGGTTGGCTCGCTATGGCGGCGCGGATCCATTTGTAGAGCATCACGCTGGTCGAGTCGCCAACCACAGTCTGACCAGGTGCCGCACCCAACACGACGCGCCCGATGTCGTTCCCGATGCGTACCGGATCATCCATCCAACCTTCGTCCCACGCACGGATCAGTCGGCTGCCCCAGATGTCCTCCACAAAGCGGCTGATTCGATCACGCGTGGCTTTCAGTGGGCGACCCAGGGAGTTGCCATCCAGGTAGGCGACGATCTTGGGATCTGCTGAGCCGATGAACTGGTCCCGGAAGTGTGCCAGCGGATCGTTTGAGTCAAGCGCTGCAGCTTGATCGACAAGGTCAGTGACAGTCATGCGATGACAGCCTCAGAGATCACATGAGTTAGCCGTTGTGCTTGATGCATCCAAGCGGCGACATCGGTCGCGCTGTCCGGCAATTGAACCGGTGCATAGACAGCGCGATCCAGTTGCAAGTGGTCACCGAACGGACCGGTCAGCGACGTCAGCAGTGCGTTACCACTCAAGCCAGCCGCACCCAGAGCGCTGATCTCCGCCGTCCGCGGTCCAACCGGCCCTGGGCCATTCCCCATGTCGGTGCCGTAATCAAGCCGTCCACCGAATCGCAGAAACCGGCGTGCATTGTCCAGCGCTTGCCGGAACTGAGAATCAGAGTGGATGGCAAACGTTGAAATCCACCTCATCGAGCTAGCCATGTTGCTCAGGAGGTCATCAGCCAGTGCTTCGGTCCACGGCGCGTGGACCAAGAGGTCGGCACCCGCCTCGAACGCGCGCCGGGCCTGATGACGTCCCTCGGCGTGGACGCCAACGGGAAGCCCATGCCGGTGTGCGGCACGGACCACCTCATGCAGTGTCGGGTCATCGAGCAACGGGCCCCCGCTGTGCAGCACGAGTTTGACAATGTCGTATCCCTGCGCAACGGCTTCATCGACCGCTCGCACGCCGTCCTCGGGTCCCGCCAGTTCACGCACAGAGCCGGGAGGAGCCCAAACCCGGTCTGATGGGTAGCCACCTATTGCGGTCAGGAACGGTCCAGCGATCCGAACGAGGCCACCAGTCGGCGGATTGAGCTTCCAGCCGCGCGCGATGCTCGGCACCCAGCCAAGATCGTGTACCTCAACGACCGTGGTGACTGCTAAAGCGGCGGCATCGACCAGCCCAAGATGGACATGACGGTCGACAAGCCCTGGCATCACTGCACCGGGAAGCTTCGGTACCCGGGCCTGCTGCACAGCCGCAGTGCCGAATGCCACCGGGCGCAGTTCGCCGTCGACCTCCTCCAAGACTGCCGGTCCGAGTCGATGGCCGATCCACAGATCGTCGACGGCAAACCGCATGGCTACCTGCCGATCTCGGTCCGTACCGCGTAGAGCTCGGGGAAGAAGGTCAGCTCGAGCGCCTTTTGCAGAAAGCGCGCCCCGGACGAGCCGCCGGTACCCGTCTTGAAGCCGATGGTGCGCTGCACGACTCGTAAGTGACGGAAGCGCCAGACCTGGAAATTGTCCTCGACATCAACCAGCGACTCACATGCTTCGTAGAGGTCATAGGCGCGATCCACGGCGTCGTAGATCGAGCGGAACACCGAGATCAACCCCGGTTGCATGACCCAGGGCTGCCGCACATCGCGCTCGAGCACCTCACTCGGAATGTCTAACCCGCGGCGGGCCAGGAAGCGCAGAAACGCGTCGTAGACGGACGGCTCGTCCAGCAGCTCCGACAGCATGGCTGCAGCCGCCTGATCGGAACCGAAAAGCTTCAGCATGTGCTCGTTCTTGTTGCCCAGGATGAATTCGACCGAGCGGTACTGCGCCGACTGAAGGCCCGAGGCGGAGCCCAGCGTGCCGCGAAATTCCGCATACTCATTCGGGGTCAGCGTTGCCAGCACCGACCATTGCTCAATCAGCGTGCGCTGAATGTGCTTGACCCGGGCCAGGCTCTTCAAGGCGTGGTGCACGAGGCCAGCGTCGAAGTAGGCACGTACGGCGCGTAACTCGTGAAGGATCAACTTGAGCCAGAGCTCTGTGGTCTGATGCTGCACGATGAAAAGCAGTTCATCGTGATGCGGCGGGTCACTTCTCGGGTGCTGCGCCGCCAGCAAAGTGGGTAGGTCCAGGTAATCGGCGTAACTCATCGCGTCTCGGAAGTCGGTATGCACTCCCGCCTCGATGGGTCGGAACCCTTCACGCACACTCATCTGGCGCTCCTTTGCTGCCTGCCCCCGTCAGCTTAGGTCGGCAGGATTCACCTTGATTCGGAGCGATCCGCTGCTCTTCCGCGCGCTTCTGATTGCGGCTGCCTCCTTCGTGGTCTGCACCAGCTTTGGGCCCTCGCTCAGCGGCGCCCGCAGAGTCAAGCGCTGCAGTGGTCCTTGATCAGTATCCGACGGCGTTCGCTGCAAGTTCGGCTCAACCGGACCGAGCAGTTCGGCATGCTCCGGAGGCTGCACTAGGGCGGCGAATTCCGTCAACGCCTCGTGGGGCCCCTCCACGGTGATCAAGGTGACCGCTGGCGGAAAGTGAGCGGCGGTTCGTTCCTGGAGTTCACGTGCGGCGAAGCCACCGGGATCCACCCGAACCAAAGCCTGCAACGCCCTGCCCGAGCTCTCCCCCACCGCGATGACTGATCCCCCATCGGCGCCGTTCCTGACCAGTGCGACCACATTGAGCCAGCGGCGTAGCGCCTCCTCGGCCGCTCTGAGATCTTGGCGCAGCAGGAGCAACGGGGTATCCAGCAGCACCGCGCCGGCATAGCCGCCCACCGCTGGCGGCTCGGCGCCAGGCGTCGCGACCACGATCGCGGAGTGGTCTGCCACGGTTGTGATCCGCTTGCCGCTGCTCGACTGCTCTACGGGTGTCTGCGGAAACGCCTTGCCTAATTCCTCAGCTGTTCGCTCCGCTCCAACGATCGGCGCCCGCACGCGGCGAGAGCTGCAGATCGGGCACATCCAGTCAATCTGTGGTCTGCCACACCAGGCGCAGCTGGTGCGAACGGTTGCTACCTCGGCAGGTCCGGCGCCCTGCGCCTTGATAGGACCGCCGCAGAAGCCGCATCGCATCGGTTCGCGGCAGTCCTGACAGACCAGGGCCACCAGGTAACCCGCGCGCGGCACTTGAACCAGCACCGGGCCCTGCGGCAGCGTTGCTCGCATCATGTCGAACACCTCATGCGGAAGCCGCGCAGCACGCGCCGCCGGATCTCGCTGCAACGCATAGTCGCTGTCGGCCGTCACCTTCACTCGCGGTGCTGCATGCCGTACTGCCACCCGATCCTCGGCAAGCTCGCGTAGCCAGCCGCGCTCCAGCCAACGCTGCAGCTCCGCAGTTCTGGCATAGCTGGCAAACAGCACACCCGCCTGAGCATCCGCGGCGCGCATCGCCAGCACCTCCCGTGCGTGTGGATACGGCGCGCGTTGCTCGGCGAGCAGATCATCACCGTCGTCCCACAGGGCAACCAGGCCAAGATCATGGACGGGCGCGTACGCGGCGGCGCGATTACCGATCACTACCCGCACTTCGCCGCGCAGAGCCGCGAGGAAGGACCGATATCGGGCAGCGGGGCCCGCTTCAGACACGAGCACGACAAAACCCGCGGCACCGAGGGTTTGAGTACAAGCAGCGGCGAGTCGATCAAGATCCGCTTGGTCCGGCGCGATGATCACCGCGCCTCGACCGCCCTCCGTGCACGCCCGGGCGGCGCTGGCGAGGCCAAGAGCCCAGTCACCGCTGGGCGCTGCGTTTGGAGTCACCTGCCACATAGCGCGCGGGCTTCGCCCGGTGCGAAGCGCTGCCAGGAATTCCGTACCAGTGGCATAGTCCAGCAACGGCCCTTCCGGATGATCATCTAGCAGGGCATGGAGAACCCTCCGA
>DATCXA010000621.1:0-3227 GCA_036566085.1 Propionibacteriaceae bacterium | reverse complement strand
CGGCCTTCTCGCCAGGCGGTGCCTTGGAGGGTGTAGTCGAGGCGAAGGATGATGGCCTCGTCCGCTTCATCGGGGTCACCGGTCACGGCGTGACAGTGGCCGCTCAGCACCTGCGGTCGCTACAGGAGTACCCCTTCGACTCGGTGCTACTGCCTTACAACTTCCCGATGTCGCGCAACGAGCGCTACATCGCAGACTTCGAGCAGCTGGTCGCCCTCTGTGTCGAGCGCGGCGCCGCGATTCAGACGATCAAGTCGATTACCCGAGGTCCGTGGGGTGATCACGAGCCGACCGCCAACACCTGGTACGAGCCGCTTACTGATCAAGACGCCATTGACACCGCGGTGGGTTGGGTCCTCGGCCGCGAGGGAATCTTTCTGAACACCGTCGGCGACATCGGTATCTTGCCTAAGGTGATTGATGCGGCCGAGCGGTTCACCCAGCGGCCGAATGACGAGCAGATGCAGGCCCTTGAGAGGGCCTTCGGACTTGAGCCGCTCTTCGTCTGAACGTTCCTTGCCAGGTGGGTGAGTCGCGTCGCTTGAGCGCCCAGAGCCTGACGAATGACCGGGAGGCAGACGAATGAGTGACGAGCTCACCAGTGCGCTCGTCAGCTTGTTCGTAGTAGCGCTGGTAGCCGCGCTCGCCCCGTTCATCGTGGCTTTAGTTCCACGGCTTCGCGTCCCACAAGTAGTGGTGCTCATCGTCGGAGGCATAATCATCGGCCCACAGGTTATGCATCTGGCCGAGCCAAAAAGCATCGAGCTGCTGTCCAACGTCGGCCTGGGGTTCATCTTTCTCCTCGCCGGCTATGAGCTGGAGCTCGCACTCTTTAGGCAGCGGCCCGGAAAACTCGCGATAGTAGCTTGGGTCGCCTCCGCCGTCATCGCCGGCGTAGTCGTGGGGCTGCTTGCCGTCATGGGATTGGTACGCGCATTCGTCCCGGTGGCGCTGGGGCTGACTACGACAGCGCTGGGCACCCTGCTTCCCATTCTGCGGGACAACAACATGCTCCGGGGGTCGTTCGGCTCCTACCTGCTGGCCGGCGGGGCCGTGGGTGAATTTTTCCCCATCGTTGCGATCGCCATCTTTCTCGGGTCAAACGGCAGGTTTCTCGGTCTGATGTCGCTGCTGGCAGTCGCTGTGATCGCTCTGGTGCTAAGCCTGATCCCAAGACTGGGGAGGGGTGGGCGGCTCGCCCAGATATTGACAGAAGGACAAAATGCCACAGCGCAGACCACCCTGCGGTGGACTGTGGTGATGCTCCTCCTGCTGCTGCTCATTGCCAACACATTCGGCCTCGACGCTGTCTTGGGTGCATTCTTGGCCGGAGTGGTGTTACGTCGTTGGGCGCCCGGCGATGTCCATTCATTAGAGGAAAAACTAGATGCCGTCGGCTACGGCTTCTTTATCCCAATATTCTTCGTAACTTCAGGAATGAGCCTTGACCTGCACTCCATCGTGCAAGCACCCGGCCGGCTTTTGTTGTTCTTCGTCTTGTTACTTGTTGTCCGCGGACTGCCGACACTAGTGGTATATCGATCCGCTCTTCCGCGGCCGCAGCGGTTCGAACTTGTGTTCCTTTTAGCAACAGCGCTGCCGCTTCTCGTTGCGCTAAGCGAGATCGGGCTGCAGAGCGGCATCATGCTGCCGCAAAATGCGGCGGCTTTGGTTGGAGCTGGTGTGCTCTCGGTGCTGGTCTTTCCGGCAGTCGCCGTTGGCATCGGCCGGCGTGTTGCCCCATCTCCTGACACAGTCACTGGTACCCGGCTCTGACGTTGCCCGGACGACGGGAGCTTGCCAGCTGCGCATTGTGTGGGAGCAAGCAGACTCGAACTGCTGACCCCTTCCTTGTAAGGCAACGGCGACGCATCCGCCAGCGTCCGCGATTGTACGTTCCCGCTAGTCAGCACGGGTTTCATTTCTCCCCGTATCCGGGTGAACGCCCGCGAACGACCCTGCGGGGCTACACATATGGCTACATTCCGCGACGGCGACGACGAAAGGCGGCAAACAAGATCAACTAACCCACACACAAGCTGTAAGCGCCCCGCCAGGAGTTAGCGGCTCCCGACGGGGCAGGAATCCCACTTCCACGAAAGCGAGACTCCAATGTCCAAGCAAACCACCCTTGCCAGCGGCAGCCTCAACGGCCAGACACTCAAGATTGAGCTGTCGAACCCGGCAACGACCTACCCAATGCGGTAGTGGTCAAGTGGCCTCCAAGCCGACGATCACCAGCCCCGCCACCTTCGACCAGACGGTAGCCGCGGCGATGAAAGTCCTATCCAACGCTGTAGTGGAACTAGCCGCGATCCGGGTTCGGAAGAAGCCGTAGCCCTACACGAGACGAGCCCCGGACGATTTGTGTCCGGGGCTCTGTCATTTCCCCTGCAGGCGGCACCTCCAGCGTAACGAATGCACGTTCGATTAGCCAGGCCTCTAGGGTTTCAGCGACGGCCAGCTACAGCAGCACACTATGAGCCCGGAAGGAGAGCAGCTCTATCGGTTGCCAGGTCACTGGCAGAAGGGAGTGGTATGAAGAACGTAATGACACCTGCCGAAGCGGATCGGTTGCAGGACCTCGAAGAGAAGCACGCAAGGCGTGGGCTTACCGACAAAGAGGACGTCGAAATGATGGAACTCTTGGTCAGTGCAGGAGTGCACGAACACGCCGGTCTCGATCCTGTGACAGGAGAACAGCGCTACCGCCCGACCAGGGAGTATCACGTTCAAGGTCAGTCTCGGTCGGACAGGCCATACACCGGAACCGGTCCAGAGCCGCCGCCGCCTGGACCAGACCAAGGTGCGGTTGGTGGGTCTGGGGGGTGGTAGGCGCCCACGGCTCGTGGTCTCCTGCCCGACGCAGGTCACACTGAGGCATGTCCACCAAAGACCAAATCCTGTCCTCAGAACTCCACGGCGAAGCGCTACTCACCGTCAGACGCCCGGAACTGCAACCGTTGATTGATCATCTTCGTAAGGTGGCGCAGGGCCGCGACGACATCCGCGTAGAGTGCGCCGGCATCCTTGCCGGTAGCTGGTTCTCCAGCGGCGCTCGGCGAGGTGAGGATTTGATAGCGGCTGGGCTGCTGATGCTGGCCGGGCCTGTTGATCTTGACGAACTAGACCGGTGGATGAGGACGGGTTGGGAGCGTCGCCGCGGGGGCAGATATTCCGTACGGGCAGGGATTCTCAGGAACGTAACCCGAGGTCTCGATCTCGTA
>DATCXA010000614.1:0-3253 GCA_036566085.1 Propionibacteriaceae bacterium | reverse complement strand
GCGGTTGCGGCAGGACACCCCGGCTGCATGCGGGGGTTAGGCGGCGCGCTCATGGAGCCACGCGAGAACGTGCTCCGCATCGGCCCATCAGCGGACAACCATATCGGAGCCCACCCAAGCCTTCCGAGGCGCTTGGCCTGGATGGGAAGACCACGGCCCCACTGGCATCCGCGGCTGAATGTCTGCACAATGAGTCTGGCTGACGTATCGAGGCTACCGTCTCGATGACGACACCAGGGAGAGGCGGAGGAACCTATGGTGGTGACGCGATCGTCCAAGGGCTCGGCTGTGCACCTGGAGACCCTGCGGCAGATCACCGTCCAGATGACCGTGGCCCGCGACATGGCGGAAGTGCTGGATTCGATCACCGGCGCGCTCGTCACGACTGCCGAAGTCTCGCTCGCGCGCATCTGGCTCTATAGGAGTGGGACGGACTGTGGAACATGCCGCGCTCACGGGTGGCAGCAGAATGCGACGGAGCCTCCGATCGCACTCCATCTGGCCGCAAGTGCCGGTCTGTATTCCCATGTGGATGGTGCGCACCATCGCATCGATGTCGGGAATCAAAAGGTTGGGGAAATCGCCGCGTCGCAACGCTCCATCTGGACCGACGACGTTGAATCCGATCCCCGAGTTCCAAACAAAGAGTGGGTCCGCCAGGAAGGACTCCAGTCCTTTGCCGGGTATCCACTCCTCTTCCGTGGTGAGCTGGTTGGGGTACTCGGTGTGTTCAGTCAGCAACGCCTCACCGAGCATCAATTCCAATCACTCGAGGTTTTCGCAGCTCAGGCTGCAACGGCAATCAAGACCGCCGAGCTCTTTGCCAGGGTCCAGCGACTCAATGACCGCCTCCTGGTCGAGAACAGCTACCTCCAGGAAGAGATACGCACTGACCGCGGCTTCGAGGAGATCATCGGCCGCAGTGCGGTGATCCAGCAGGTGCTCCGGACGGTCCGACAGGCCGGACCGACGGATGCCTGCGTTCTCCTGTCCGGGGAAAGCGGCACCGGGAAGGAGTTGATCGCGCGAGCGCTGCACAACCTTAGCCCCCGGCGGGACCGTACGATGATACGGGTGAACTGCGGCGCGATCCCGCAGGCGCTTGTAGAGAGTGAGTTCTTCGGCCACGAACGTGGCGCGTTCACCGGCGCGGTGGTCCGTCGCATAGGACGCTTCGAGCTGGCTGACAAGAGCACGCTCTTTCTCGACGAAATCGGAGATCTCCCCCTGGATGCGCAGGTCAAACTGCTGCGGGTGCTGCAGGAGCATGAATTCGAGCGCGTCGGAGGCGCCAGGCCGATCCACGTCGATGTACGGCTGATCGCCGCCACCAATCGGGACTTGGTGGAGGAGATCGCCCACCATCGCTTCCGGGAAGATCTCTTCTACCGACTGAACGTCCTGCCGATCCACGTTCCTCCGCTCCGTGAGCGACGCGAGGACATCCCGCTCATCGTCACCCATTTCCTTCAACACTTTCAGCGCAAATTGTCGAAGACCTTCAAAGGCATACGGCAGGAGGACATGGACCGACTCGTCGCCTATTCCTGGCCAGGCAACATTCGAGAACTGCAGAATGTCCTGGAGCGTGCTTGTATCCTCGCCCGCGGAGCGGTCGTGGAGATTGCCGAGGCGCTCACGGACGTCCACCCAGGCTCGACGAGCAGCGTCCCGACTCTCCAGGAGGCAGAGCGTACCGCGATCCATAAAGCTCTCCAGACCACCGGATGGCGCATCGGCGGGTCCAAGGGCGCTGCGCTCTTGCTGGACGTGAATCCGAGCACGCTCCGCTCCCGCATGACGCAACTTGGCATCCGCAAGCCTCGGATCTAGGACGCTTACCCGCGACATTTCGCGTCTCTACGAAATACCGCGTTTCCTCGTGGGTTCCCACCCCGTACCCTCCCGCCTTCCGCGCCCCGCAACCTCAGCGACCGCATCGGATTAGCGAACAACCACAGGTCCGACAGCAAATGGGCCCGTTGTTGCTTATCACAACCTCGCAGCCGCCGGCGCCGACGGCGTCGGCACGAACCAAGAATGAAGCTCGAAGGGAACACCAACCAGAGGAGAGCATCGCGTGCCAACGATCACAACGAGAGCCCTTGCCATGTCGAAATCACCGAATGTCGTGCTGGTTCACGGGGCCTGGGCCGATGGGTCAAGTTGGAGCGGCGTCATCCAGCGGCTCCAAGAGTCGGGGTACCACGTGGCCGCCGTACAGCTGGGCCTGACCTCGCTGGACGAGGACGTCACAAGGACCCGCGCCCTGCTGGCGGCGCAGACGGGGCCTACGCTCGTCGTCGCGCATTCGTTCGGGGGCGCGGTGATTACCCAACTGGGCGCCGATGCCCCGAACGTGATCGGGCTGGTTTACGAGTCGGCCTTTGCGCCGGATCAAGGCGAGACCCTGAAGGGGTTGCTGAGCCAGCCGCCACAGGCCCCGGGCGGGGCCGCGATTCATCCGGACCAAGGGGGTTACCTCTGGCTGGATCCAGAGGGGTTCCTCGAGTTCTTCGCGCCTGACGTGCCGGTGGCCGAGGCCCGGGTGCTGGCGGCAGTGCAGAAGCCCATCGCGGCCGCCGTCCTCTTCAGCCAGGCAGCGTTCGGACCTCCATCCTGGCGGTCGCTCCCCTCGTGGTACCTGATCACCACTGATGACCAGATGGTGCCTCCCGACGCCCAGCGATTCTTCGCCAAGCGCATGGGGGCGACCGTGACTGCGATTGCGGCCAGCCATGCGGCGATGGTGTCGCATCCGGACCTCGTGGCGAGCTTCATTATGAAGGCGGCCGCGGCCGCAGAGGCAAAGGCAGCGGTCGCTACCCACTAAACAACCCAGACGCCTCGGCTGCCCAGCGCGGTCGAGGCGCCGATTCTTCGGAGACAGTACGATGCCCACCTTTCACATGCACCTCGCAGGATTGCTGGCCGGCCTCCTCGGGCTCCCCGGTGTGCTGTCCGCCCAGGATGCCACACCAACGTCACTGCGGTGGGCGGTGGCGCCCGCCTTGCTGCCACCGGGCGCCATGATCGCCGTGGTGTCCGGGGATCCGACGGGGCCGGATGAGTCCATCATCCAGCTCTCGATGCCGGATGGCTACCGGATGCCGCCCCATTTTCACCCCACTGACGAACGGGTGGTAGTGAAGCAAGGCACACTCCTGGTCGGCATGGGAGACCGGCTCGATGTGGAAAAAACCATAGCCTTGGAAACCGGGGACACGATCGTGGCGCCGGCCGGTGTTCATCA
>DATCXA010000605.1:0-11861 GCA_036566085.1 Propionibacteriaceae bacterium | reverse complement strand
CGGCCTTTCGAGAGAAAGTCAGCACGAGAATGCTGTCGGGTGTGGCGCGGCGGCGTTCGATACGGTCCACCACACACTCCACCAGAGTTGTGGTCTTGCCGGTGCCGGGTCCTGCCAGCACCAGTAGTGGCCCTCCGAGATGCTCGACGACGGCGCGTTGCGACGAGTCAAGCGCTGGAGGTGTGGGCAACTTCTCCGCCCCCCGAGTCAAGCGGTACATCGCGTCAGATCCTGTTTTAGATGAAGTCAGCTCGTAGGAGGTATTGGAACAGAGCTAACTGACAAATTCTCGGATCGCGCGCCGCCCGGCTGAGGAGAAACGAGCCAGCAACGCTTTTCGGCGGCGGCTTCCCGGCGGAGCGGAGCAATTCAAATGGGCTGGTTACGCCGTGCCGCGTCGAAGATCGCTATGGCGGCGGCCGCGACCAGCCCAGTGCCCAAGATCAAGTCGCCGATCTGAGCAAACGGATCTAAATAGATTGTCGTACTGCCATCACGGATGAGTGCCGCGTACGCGAGCACCGTCATGCTCAAGACGTAGTTGGTCAACACCAACAGCACTCGGGTAGGGCGCGGGAAGCGGCGGCTTTCCCCGTTTGCCCAACCCGAGCTTGTAAAGAGGTCCCAGATCAAACCGAACAACACCAGAGCTGCCCCCGAGAAACCAAGCACCGCCCCAAGCGGATCAGAGATGAAGTCGCGATACGAAAAAAGCGCGGACAAGATCAACAGCCCAGCGAACGCCAGGGCCCGCTGAGCGGTCAAGCGTCGCCGAATCAACAAGATTCCGATCGCGACGATCACCACCCCTGAGGCGACCAGGTTGAGGGCATCCGGATTGATCGGTGCTGCTAAGCGATTGCCGAAAAGGAGCTGACGCGCCAAGGCAACCAACATGACACCGATGCAACCCATGACGAGGGCCCGACCAGCCTGTCCCCGCCGAGCCGCACGCACCGCCAGGATCAGCAACACCAGGCCGATGAGCACCGGGCCGGGGTCGACGACTTGAGTAACGAGCGGAGTGATGTCGTACGACAGCCGGGACGCGGCGCCTTCTGGCTGAAGTGAGCCCACGACCTGAATGACGGCAAGGAAGACCTGAACCGGGACAGTGATAGCGATCAAAGAGGCGGCCACCGCAAACCCCATGCGGCCCAGCTCATCCCCCAGCTCTGAGACCGCTGGGCCGGATTCTCGTCGTCCGGACAGTCGTAGCACGACGAAGCCAATGAGAATGAAGGCGGCAACAAGCGCGCCAGCCCACAGCAGCGCCGTCAGACCCTCAACCACTGGATCTCGTTGCACAATCTGCCAGCTGCCCTGCGCCAACCGGATTCCGACGACGACCGCCAAGATCACGTAGGGCCACGATCGGGTGGCAAGCCGCTGCGCGTTTTGCGTTGCCGACACGGTGGCCCGTACCGACACCTCTGCCACCGAGGCGCCTGCCAGCGTTGCTGCTGGTAGCGCAAGGTAGCCGAGCAATGCCGCAGTTTGCTGTAGGTGGAGCGGGTTGAAGTCCTGGCCAAAGATCTTGGCTTCGCGGGTCTCGGCGACTCCGATTGTCGTTGTCAGGCCGATCAACGCCCACATCACTGCGAATTCCCACCAAGCGAAACTGCGCCGCCACCGAAGGATGACAAGCGCCAGAAGCGCCACCATCAGGACGGCCGCCATGATCGGCCAGCCACCCCAGCCCACCAGCGATGGGCTGCGCAACGACCAAGTTCCCATCACGATGAGCGTGAACAGCAGACCAAGCAGCTTCAGCCACCAGGGTCCGTGCTGGGCGGCCGCCATGAGGGCGGCGACACCGAACGACAGCAGCAGGACCAGCGGCCAAACGGTTCGTGCCGGCAACCCGAGACCGGAGCCGAAGCCGAAAACGATCAAGGTGCTGTGCTCGCGGATGGGCCCGGAAAAGATCACCGTCAGAGCGGCGATGCTGAAAACCACGTAGCCGAGGAGCACAATCGCTCGCAGCCCGTACGGCCACATCACGTCACGTAGCCGACCCTGCTCAACGGGATTTACCAACGTCTGGCGGTACAGGGCGGCCACGAATCGGCCGAGCCGTGACCGGCCCTGGAGGGCTATGCGCCCTGAGCTTGTCGAAGGGCCAGAGTTCAGGGTCTGGGTGACGGTCGCCGAATGAGAGTCAGACTGCATTGTCGCGCGCCTGGAAGGTCCAGTCGTTGTTGAACAGCAGCACCCCTTGTTCGGTCGCGAGCCCCGGCCGAACCTGTTGCGACTGGGTCAACGGGGGCAGTTCCCAGTGAGAGATTATGCTGCCGTCTCTGGCTATCAGCGAAGCCTCGGCCGGACCCCACGCCACAAGATGATCTTGAGAAGGTGTGAGTGTCAGCACCGGGCCCAGCTGCTGGGAGACCGCACCGTCTCCACTCACGATGACGGACTCACTTTGGGTTGCCACCACGATGTGATCAGCGAAGGCTGCCATCTGTGTCAGCGTCCCGAAGATCGGTCGCACCCATCGATGCCGCCCCGAGTTTGCAGTGAGCCCGTGGATGGTTTGATCTTGAATGACGGCGACGGCGTTGTCGATTGTGACGGCCGCGCTGCCCTGCATTTCTTTGTACCACTGACGCTTTCCGGTGTTCGGATCAAAGGTGGTCGTGGTACCACCACGGTCCATGATCACGATTACACCTGAGCCAACTGCCGGCGGCACATTGACGTCGGATCCAATCTCGTGCCGCCAACCGACCGCGCCGCTAGCAAGATCAAAACTGCGCATCGCACCGGCAAGATCGACGACCACCGCATCCTGATCGTTGATTCGAACGGGTGCAGTAGGTGCAAGATCATCAAGTGGCAACTGCCATAAACGCACGCCGACATCGGAGTAGCCAACCATCTGCCGGTTGCTCGTGGTGGCAATGATCACATTGCCGAAGGCGCTCAAGGTCATCACGGTGCCACCGGGATGGGCTCGCCAAACCGATGTCCAGGCCGTCGGTGTCTTAGGGGTGGTTGCCACCAGATCGCCGCCGACGGCGGCCCGGATCACCAGGCCGGATTCGCTGCGCACCGGCGTGACGGCGGATGGCGAGCCGACCATCGGTGCTTCACCGAAGGTCGGATTAACAGAGATCGTGCCGAAATTCTTGGTGGTCCAGTGTTGCGGCACCGTCCAGTGGATCGGGACGTTGGTGGTGGTCTGAGGATTCGGCGGTGGCGGCTCGATACGGGTGGTATCGGCACGTATGTCGCCATAGCTTTGGCTTTCTGCCAACATCCCCTCGTGCAGACACCAGGTCTGTTCCAGGGCAACTACGCGACCCAATTGGCCGGCTTTCGATAAGTAGCGCACTTCTCCGGTGACCCTGAGACAGTCGCCGTCGACAGCATCGGCTTGCAGCTCGCTGCGATAGTCGAGGGTTTCCCCCGCGGACCCGGCGCTGCGCCACTGGCTCCCGTCCCGAACATCGGCTGGCAACAGCAGCAGAGCTGGGCTATAGACGTAACCTTCCGAGGATGTGCTGACGCCCATCAGCTCAATGCCGCTGTTGACTCGATAGAAGCGGATGGTTTGGGCGATTGCGGTTGGATCATCAATTGACGTCGTTGTCGTGCGCCAAGTCTGAATCCGGTTGGGATCAGCTTCAGCAAGCATCTTCGTGGCGAAGGCGCCATCGGTACTAAATAGGCCAACCACTCCTGGCAAGCGCGCGGATTCAGTGACCGCTATTCCGACAGTGGTTTGGAGCTCGCGGGTCGTCGCAGTCCGCTCATAGGAAGCCGCACCGTCTGCGGGCAGAAAACGCGAGGCCGCAGTGACGCGGGACGCCACGCCCACCGAACTGGCGACAAATGCAGCACCCGCGACAAGGGCGGCGACTAGGCCGAATACCAGTAGTGGTTGCCACCATGGGCGCGGATCTTTCGGTTCTGGCCACGTCGGATTGATCGCCACACTGCCGAGCGGATCCGGTGGCAGGCTGGACCAATCCTGCACAGGAAACGGCGACCACGGTTGGTCGTCGGCATGCGGCATGCCGTCAGTATCCAATGGGTCTTGATCCAATGGCTCTTGCGCTAGAGGCGTCGGTTGGCGAGCACCGGAATGGCAGCTCGAGTATCCGTCACGACGCCGAGGTCGAGATCGGCAACGAGGAGTCCAGGTTTCGCGCCAAGTTCCTGCAGCACCTCACCCCGGGGCGAGATGACTGCGCTGTGGCCAACACCGGTTGGGGCAGTGCCATCGAGGGGGACGCCTGCCACGGCCGGATCGGCCTGCGCGGCAGCCACTAGGTAGGACGTAGAGTCCAATCCCCGAGCCCGGGTCAGCAGCTGCCACTGCTCGATCTTGCCGGGGCCCGCACCCCAGGACGCGGCCACGCAGATGACCTCGGCTCCAAGCTCGGCAAGTCGGACGTAAAGGTGAGGAAACCGTACGTCGTAGCAGGTGGTGAGTCCGACCTTCGTCTCCCCTACCGTGATCATGACTGGCTCCGCACCCGGCGCCACTGTGTCGGATTCGCGGAACCCGAACGCATCGAAAAGGTGAATCTTGTGGTAGCAAGCATCCACGCCTGGCCCGACGGCGCGCAGCGTGTTGTGGGTCCTACCGGCATCGCCAGGAGTGAACATGCCAGCCACGACAACGAGCTGATGATGTTCAGCAATCTTGCGCAAGTGTTGCGACCATGGTCCGTCGGGGGGTTCAGCGATCTCGGCCAGCGGCAGTCCGAAGCGGCGCATGGTGGCCTCGGGAAAGACAACAAGTTGCGCGTCCTGCTCGGCGGCGTTCGCCGTTTGTGTCGCGACGAGCTCCAGATTTTCCTCAGGATCTGAGCCACTCAGAATCTGGGCAACGGCCACCCGAAGTGTTCTCATATGAGGTCTCCTTGTTCGCGATCCATTTGCCACACCAGCACTTCCGCTTCCGAGGCCGCGGACAGTCTCAGCTGGGCCGATCCTGACAGCCGAAGTGAGTCGCCGGGCTCCAGCCGCCCGATCGTTTCCACCTCTACGGCTCCGCGAGCCAGATAAACGTGCAGCAGATCACCGGCCGGCAGCGTCCGTGACGCACCGGGCGGCAACACACTGACCCACAAAGTCGAGCCGGCACTACCGAGGGTAACGACCGCATCGGGGTGCCGGCCCGAGGCGATCGGCACCCAGCCGCCGGCAAGATCAGCAAGGAACAGTTCTCGTTGCTGGTAACTCGGAGAGCCACCCGACTCGTCCGGTCTGATCCACATCTGGATGAAGTGCACCGGCTCGGGCGCGCGGGTGGGATCGATTCGGTAGGCATCGTTGCGCTCGGCGTGCACAATCCCTGAGCCTGCGCTCATTCGCTGGGCCAAGCCCGGATATATCAGCCCGGAGTTGCCGTATGAGTCCTCATGGACGAGTGATCCGGAGAGCGCCCAGGTGATGATCTCGGCATCCTGATGCGGATGATCGGCATAGCCGGCCCCTGCGCGTACCAGATCGTCGTTGTTGACCAGCAGCGGCCCAAAGGAGACGTTGCCGGGATCGTAGTGCTCGCCGAAGGAGAAGCTGTGGTGAGTTTCGGCCCAGTCGGTCCTCGTGTGGAAACGCAGCCGCGCTCGACGCAGCTCAATGCCGGGCGTCTCGATCCTCGGCGTGCTCACTGGTTCAGTATCCCGGCTTGTGGAAGGTTGAACAGCTGGCATCGGCGTACGCTCACCTCATGTCTGCCCGTCCCATCCCCGAGCCCATTGCGCCCGGGCAGGAATCAGTCTGGGACTATCCCCGTCCGCCAGCGATACGAGCCAGTGACGAAGAGATCATTGTGATCTTGGGCGGAGTCGAGATCTGCGAGACTCGTGCCAGCTGGCGCATTCTGGAAACCGGCCACCCGCCGACCTACTACCTACCTCGTGCCGCGTTCGCCCAAGGGGCGTTGCGGCCGGCCCGGGGCTGGTCATTTTGCGAGTGGAAAGGACAGGCTTCCTATCTCGACGTGATCGGCGGCAGCAAGATCGCCCGTCGGGCAGCGTGGTACTACTCGCATCCCAACGCCGGCTATTCCGCAATTGTTGATCATGTCGCGATCTACGCCGGCGAGATGGACGAGTGCCTCGTCGACGGCGAGCGGGTGCTACCGCAGGCTGGCGGATTTTATGGCGGCTGGATCACCTCGAACGTGAGCGGTCCGTTCAAGGGCGGCCCCGGCACCAACGGATGGTGACCCGGTGGATGAGGCATACACCGAATTAGTGCTGAGCCTTGTTGAGCAGATACCACCCGGCCAGGTGGCGACCTATGGAGATATCGCCGAGTTGGTAGGACGCGGCGGACCTCGCCAGGTGGGGAACGTGATGGCGCAATTCGGTGGCGGCGTGCCTTGGTGGCGTGTCGTACGCGCGGACGGGCGACCGGCCCGGCCACTAGCAGAGCACGGCTTGAAATTGCTCAAGGCCGACAAGACACCGATCAAGGGTGATCGCGTCGATATGGCGCGTGCTCGTTTCAGACTCGATGAGTTAGGCGGCTGAAGAAATTGCGCCATCCGCATGCCCAGTGATCACCAACGACGTGTCGAGACACGACGTTGACGAGGGTTCACATTGCGCCGTCATCTATGACAGGCTAGGGACGCTGTTGCAAGTGGTCTGTTGTCGTGGTCTGTGCTACGCCCCCAGAACTTTGCGTGGGCGTGAGGAAAATCCTGGCGTCCAACAGCAGTCGGGACCGTGAGGTGCGGTTTCGAATGCAGATGCTAGGAGAGATGTTTCATGGCGCAGGGAACCGTTAAGTGGTTCAATGCCGAAAAGGGCTACGGCTTTATTGCCGTGGACGGCGGCGGTCCGGACGTTTTCGTCCATTACAGCGCGATCGAGTCGACCGGATTCCGGACGCTCGACGAGGGACAGCGTGTGGAGTTTCAGACCACCCAGGGGCCGAAGGGTCCGCAGGCCGACCAGGTCCACCCGGTCTAAGTTTCGCCACGACAGACGAGCCCCGGTACCGATTGGTACCGGGGCTTGGTGTTGCCATGCGAAAGGACGTCAGTACGCGGGCTGGGATGGATCGACTTGGCGGACCCAGGCGCTGACGCCGCCGCCCACGTGAACCGCATCGGCCAGTCCAGCGCCATGCACAAGAGCTAGCACCTCCGCCGAGCGCACGCCCGTCTTGCAGTACAGCACTACCTGCTTGTCCTGGGGCAGATCGCCCAGCGCGGCACCAGTCTGGAAGTCACCCTTCGGGATGAGAATGGATCCCGGAATCAAATTGATATCCCGCTCCACCTCTTCGCGTACGTCGATCAAGACAAAGTCCTTCTTGCCCGACTCACGCTCAGCAAGCCACTGCTCTAGCTGCTTGACATCGACGGTGTGCCCGGCGACCGCTTGAGCAGCCTCATCGGTGATCGCGCCGCAGAACTCGTCGTAGTCGATCAGCTCGGTCACAGTTGGATTCTCACCGCACACTGCGCAGTGCGGGTCCTTGCGGACACTCAGCTGACGCCAGCTCATCTCCAGCGCGTCGTAAATCTGCAGCCGTCCAACAAGCGGTTCGCCGATGCCGGTCAGCAGCTTGATCGCCTCAGTCACCTGAGTAGCGCCCACCGACGCACACAACACCCCGAGCACGCCGCCCTCAGCACAACTCGGCACCATGCCCGGTGGCGGAGGTTCCGGGTAGAGGCAGCGGTAGCACGGGCCGTGCTCGGCCCAGAAGACACTTGCCTGGCCGTCAAAGCGATAGATAGAGCCCCACACGTATGGCTTGCCGAGTAGCACCGCCGCGTCATTGACCATGTATCGGGTGGCGAAGTTGTCGGTGCCGTCGATGATCAAGTCGTAACGGCTGAATAACTCCATCACGTTGTCGTTGTCCAGCCGGACGTCATGCACCACCACGTTGACGAACGGGTTCGTCTCGGTGATCGACTCCTTGGCAGATTCTGCCTTGGACTTCCCGATGTCAGACTGACCGTGAATGACCTGGCGCTGCAGATTGGATTCATCGACGGTGTCGAAGTCGACGATGCCGAGCGTCCCGACGCCAGCGGCGGCAAGATAGAGCAGTGCGGGACTGCCCAGTCCGCCAGCACCGATCACCAGCACTCGTGCGTTTTTCAGGCGCTTCTGTCCCGCCATCCCGACATCGGGAATGATCAAGTGACGGCTATAGCGGCGTACCTCGTCGATGGTCAGTTCATCGGCGGGTGCTACCAGCGGCGGCAAGGCCACGGCTCTCCTCCAGCTCAAGGACGCGGCGCGAACCGCGGAACAGGCTTCTCGATCTTGAGGGTAACGCGCCTGCGCCCAGTGCTATTCCGGATGATGGGATGGCTCTATGGCTGCCGCAGGCGACCTCGTGACACGAGTAGGCGAGCGAACCTTGACGCTGACAAATCTCGACAAGGTGCTGTTTCCTAGCGTCGGCTTTACCAAGGCGGAGGTAATTGATTACTACCTCCGCATCGCCCCCGTCATGCTGCCGCACATCCGTGACCGGGCGATGACCAGGCTGCGGTTCCCCGACGGCGTCGGCCCCGACCGCTCGCCTTTCTATGAAAAGAACGCTCCGATGGGCACGCCTGAGTGGGTACACCGGGTCAAGGTCAACACCAGCGACGGGATCATCGACTACATCGTCGTCGACGACGAGGCGGCGGTCGTCTGGCTGGCCAATCTGGCCGCTCTCGAGATGCACGTTCCGCAGTGGACCGTGAGCAGTGCTACGCCGGCCAACGGAATCATCAGCCTTCCCGAGCTGCAGCCGCGATCAGGTGAGCCGCTGGCGAATCGTCTCGTCGTCGATCTGGATCCTGGCGCCGGCATGACCATCCTCGATAGCGCCCGCGCGGCACTGATCGTGGCGGCCAGACTGGCCGACGACGGCATGATTCCGATCGCGCAGACTTCGGGGAGCAAGGGCATTCAGGTGTACGCCGCAGTCGCGCCGACCCGCAGCAAGACCGCCTGGAACTATGTCAAGCAGCTCAATGCCTCCCTGCACAAGGCACAGCCGGACTTCTTCGTAGCGGCCATGTCGGTTCAGCAGCGAGCGGGCCGGATCTATGTGGACTACAACCAGAATCTGGCGGCGCGAAACACCATCGCGCCCTATTCGATGCGAGGCCGGGACCGCCCTGCCGTCGCTACCCCGGTGACCTGGGAGGAGCTTGGGAGCGTACGCGGGCCCGATGATCTTCGGTTTACTCCTGAGGACGTCTTGGCCAGAGTCGCCGACTATGACGATTTGGCAGCCGACCTGCTTGCCTCGGAGGCACCGCCACTGCCCGAGGACGCCTGACAAGTGAGGGGGCTGTCCACTGGGCTGCGCGTGGTAGAAATCTGCCACCTGAAGGTAGACTTCTACCGTGAGCCTGAACATCAAGAATGAAGAGACACACCGGCTCGTTCGTCGACTCGCCGAGTTGACGGGCCAGACCCAAACATCGGCTGTCGAGGATGCCGTGCGCCGACGGCTAGAGGAGCTTGAGAGGGCACAGGGTTTAGCCGGCCGCCGAGAGGCGATGATGCGGATCGCCCGTGAATCCGCGGCTCTGCTCGATCCTGAGCTCAGTAATGACCCCAACGATTTTCTGTACGACAAACTAGGCCTGCCGCAGTGATCGTGGACAGCTCAGCTCTGATTGCCATCCTGGCTGGTGAGCCTGACGCTGAGGAACTCAATGACGTGCTTAGTGGCGCCGTTCGACCGGCACTATCGGTTGCAAACTACCTCGAGGCTGCAATCGTGTTGGATCGACATCCGGCCCGACGAGCCGGCGAAAAGCTTGACCGGTATCTCGTAGCGGGCCAGGTCGAGCTCGCCGACGTCACGGAATCCCAGGCCCGCATCGCCCGCGCTGCATATCGGAATTTCGGACGGGGCACTGGCCATCCGGCCGGTCTCAATTTTGGCGACTGTTTTGCATACGCGCTCGCGATCGACCGTGATGAATCGCTGCTCTACAAGGGCAACGACTTCCAGCACACCGACGTCGGGAGTGCGCTCTCATCCTGATCGGTGTCGTGCGAGCACGACATGAAACGCCGCAAGGTTAGGGTGAAGTTGTGGCCACGAACCTTGAGAAGGAGGCGCCGAGCAACCGCCCAACTCGCATGCCACGCGACCAACGGCGCATTCAGCTGCTTGACGCGGCCAGCGAGGTCTTCGCCTCGAAGGGCTACCACGCGGCGGCGATGGACGACATAGCCGACGCCGCTGGAGTATCAAAACCCGTGCTGTATCAGCACTTTCCTTCAAAACTTGATCTTTACCTGGCACTCCTCGACCAAAGCTGTGAGCGGCTTGCCGAAGTTGTCGAGGAGGCGTTGGCCTCAACCGAGGACAATGCAGATCGAGTGATCGCCACGGTCGCCGCATTCTATGAATTCGTCTCCTCCGAGAGCGGCGACTTTCGGTTTATCTTCGAATCCGACCTCACCGGTGATCGCGCGGTGCGGCAACGACTTTCCCAGGTGAACGCCGAGATTTCCGATGCCATTGCGGAGGTTATTGCCGAGGACACTTCGCTGCCTGTGCGGCAAGCGAAATTACTTGCGGTCTGCCTTGTCGGCATCGCCCAGGTGAGCGCGCGTTACTGGATCTCAGGTGGGAGGTCGACGGTCACGCTCGAAGAGGCAAAGCACCTGGTCAGTAATTTGGCCTGGCGTGGCATCAGCGGTTTCCCGCTGACAGAACACGAACGCCGGATCACGCCACCTTCGTCTTAGCAGGATCCAGGCCCCTTAGCGAGAAGTCTGACTATCTCGTCCTGGGTGGGTAAATGTCCCCGGCCGCCACGTCCGGTTGCGCAGATAGCTCCCGCCGCTGCCGCAAACCGTACGCGCTCCAAGGCGTCCCATCCGCGGGCCAGTGCGACCGCGTACGCGCCGTGGAAAACATCTCCGCAACCGGTGGTATCGACGACAGGAACTTCAAAGCTTGGCTGGTACTGACACTCGGCTCTCGCTGCATCGCGAAACCACATGCCATCCGCGCCATTGGTAACGACGACGGTTGCGCGCCGATCATTCCAGAGCGCAGTCACGATCGCGGCCGGCTCCGTTTCACCTGTCAGCTGACGCGCAAAGGCCATCGGCAACACGAGATGTTGCACTTGTCTTAGCGAGGCGGACTCAACTTCCGCCTCGACGTCGGCAACGATGAGTACCCGGTTCACGTCGCTGCCGAGCGCGGTCAAAGTCGGAGCCAGGGCGTAGGTATCAAGCAGCACGGTTCGAGCCTGGAGGAGTGGCGTCACATCATCGCCGGGAAGCAAGCCAATCGTCGTCGCGTCGTCGTAGGCGATGAAACGATCACCCTGCTGAAAGACGACGACAGTGGCGCGAATTGGTCGTGCTTGTGGGTCTGGCAAGGCGAACTCCAAGTCCACCCCGTGCGCCGCGAGGTCCGCCCGGACCACCGCGCCATCCTCTCGATCACTAAGCCGGCCGACGAACGCGACACTCGCACCAAGTCCCGCGGCAGCGACCAGCGCCGTTGCGATGTTTCCTCCAGGTTGTCGCTCGCTCGCCTGAATGCGGCCTTTATCGTCGGCCAGCGAGGCGTCCACGTAGAGCAAGTCATCAATCGAAACGCAGCCGACCCCAACCAGGTCAAGCCGGTCCATCTCAGGCGCCGTCGCCTGGTTCTACTGAGGTAAGGGCTTGTTCTGGACTTACGCTGTCGTGGATAACTGCGCGATAAGCAGCGGCCACACTTTCGATGTCGTCGACTCCCCAGATATTGCGGCCGACCACCGCACCGACTGCTCCAGCCCTCAGGGCGTCAGCCGTGAATGTCAATGCTTCGTGGATCGATTCGGTACGCGGGCCACCGGCGACAACCACGGGCACTGGTGCTGATGCAACAATTTCGGCGAACGCGGCCAGGGC
>DATCXA010000604.1:0-3269 GCA_036566085.1 Propionibacteriaceae bacterium | reverse complement strand
CTGTATCGAGTCGGCACCGTCAAGACCGTCGCGCTGGATGGGGGCGCCAGCCGGCTTTATGTGGCTGTCGATGGTGGCATGAGTGACAACATCCGGACCGCGCTGTACGCCGCGGAGTATTCCGCCACCTTGGCTTCACGTCTCTCCACCGCTCCACCGGTGCTAGCCCGAGTGGTCGGCAAGCACTGCGAAGGCGGTGACATCTTGGTGCGTGATGAGTTTTTGCCCGCCGATATCGCCCCTGGCGACCTACTCGCAGTGCCGGGCTCCGGCGCCTACAGCCGCTCCATGGCGAGCAATTACAACCATGTTCCGCGACCGCCCGTCATTGCGGTGCAGGATCGCGAGATCAAGACGTTGATCCGGCGGGAAACGATTGAGGATTTGCTGGCGCTCGACGCTGGCTCGTAAAGGATTTGGGTTTCGCGGACCGAATGCCGATAGTGAACAATTGAAACCGCCACGATTCGGGGTCGTGGTGTCGTTGTGTAAATGAGGTTTCCGTGACTCTAACCAGTGTGCAGCCCACGCCACTTCTGGACGGTCCAGTGCTAACACCACTCCGGGTAGCCCTACTCGGCTGCGGGGTCGTGGGCTCGGAGGTGGCGCGCTTGATCACCGGACAGGCAGAGGATCTCCGCGCTCGTGTCGGTCGACCACTCGATCTTGTCGGTATAGCGGTGCGTCACGACGACCGGGAACGCCCCGGCATCGAGGCTGCGCTGTTCACCACCGACGGGGAGTCATTGGTCAGCCGGGAGGATGTCGACCTCGTCATCGAGGTCATCGGCGGAGTCGAACCGGCCCGCTCGTTGATCTTGACTGCGCTGCAGCACGGGGCGTCTGTGGTCACCGCGAACAAGGCGCTGCTTGCTGAGGATGGTGCCACGCTCTTTGCAGCTGCCGAACAAGCTGGCATGGATCTCTACTTCGAGGCCGCGGTGGCCGGCGCTATCCCGATCATCCGGCCGCTACGGGAATCGCTCGTCGGTGACGAGATCACTTCGGTGATCGGGATCGTCAACGGCACAACGAATTACATCCTCGATCGCATGGACACCGCCGGCGTCAGTTTCGATGAGGCATTGGCGGAGGCACAGCTGGCTGGTTATGCCGAGAAGGCCGACCCGACGGCCGACGTCGAAGGCTTTGACGCCGCAGCCAAGGCCGCGATCTTGGCCAGCCTCGCATTCCATACCCGGGTCACCAGTGCCGATGTCTACCGGGAAGGCATTACTCAGGTCACCCCGACCGACATCGCCTCCGCTCATGAGATCGGTTGTGTGGTGAAGCTGCTTGCCATCTGCCAGCTGTCCCCACCCGCTATCCCGGGCGGCAATGACCGGACGGTTTCAGTGCGGGTTCATCCGGCAATGATTCCGCGGTCCCACCCGCTTGCAGCGGTTGGTGGTGCCTACAACGCAGTGTTCGTGGAGTCGATGTCTGCCGGACGGCTAATGTTCTACGGCCCGGGTGCCGGGGGTTCGCCCACCGCGAGTGCCGTGCTAGGAGATCTTGTCACCGTTGCCCGGAATCGGCTGCGAGGTGCCGTCGGTCCTGGTGAGTCCAGCTACGCGGCCCGCCCGGTGACCAAGATCGGCAGTGTTCTGACGCGTTACCACCTCTCGCTTGAGGTGGCTGACGTGGTCGGAGTTCTTGCCACCATCGCCCACGTCTTCGCTGAGCACGGCGTCTCGATTGAGACCGTGCGACAGAACGGCCGTGGTGCAGACGCCCAGCTAGTAATCGTGACCCACCATGCACAGGATGCTGCTTTGAGCGCTACGGTGCGCGCCCTGCGGGACCTCGATATCGTCCGCGAGGTCACCAGCGTGATGCGAGTCGAGGGCGACTGACGTGATCCCGGAATCCTTTGTCGGGGACCAACACACCGCTCTCAAACACCGGCCTGGGTACGGAGTGATCGCGCATTATCGGGACTGGCTGCCGCTGTCCGACAGCGATCCGGTGATTTCTCTAGGTGAAGGAGCTACGCCTCTGGTCTCAGCCGAGAGGCTCTCGGAAACCTTGCGATGCGAAGTACGTATCAAGGTCGAGGGGGCGAATCCGACCGGTTCGTTCAAGGACCGGGGCATGACCGTAGCGCTCAGCGTCGCTGCCGGACAGGGTGCCCAGGCTGTGGTGTGCGCCTCGACCGGCAATACGTCCGCTTCAGCCGCGGCGTACGCGGCAAGGGCGGGGCTCTCCACCATCGTGCTGTTGCCAGCGGGACGGATCGCGACTGGCAAGCTGGCCCAGGCAATCGTGCACGGTGCCAAGGTCGTGCAGGTCGACGGCAACTTTGACGATTGCCTGGAACTCGCGCGCAAGCTCGCCCATGAATACCCAGTAGCACTCGTCAACTCCATCAACCCCAACCGAATTGAGGGGCAGAAGACGGCCGCCTTCGAAGTAATCGACGAGCTGGGCGATGCCCCCGATGTGCATGTCATCCCAGTTGGCAACGCCGGGAATATCTCCGCGTACTGGCGTGGTTATAAACAGTACGCATCCGCCGGAAAGGCTTTGCAAACCCCGAGAATGTGGGGCTTCCAAGCAGCTGGTGCCGCACCTTTGGTGTTAGGACATCCGGTTCTGGAACCGGAGACGGTTGCCACCGCTATCCGCATCGGTAATCCAGCCTCCGCCGAGCAGGCGAGAGCCGCTCGTGACGAATCACGCGGACTCATCGAAGCCGTCAGTGACCAGCAGATCCTTGACGCCCAAGGTTTTCTGGCCCGTCAAGAGGGCATCTTTGTGGAGCCAGCTTCTGCAGCAGGAGTTGCCGGCCTGTTAGCCAAGCACCAGCGCGGCGAAATCGAGTCAGGTCTGCAGATCGTGGTCACCGTCACCGGACACGGCCTCAAGGACGTAGACACCGCATTGTCGCGAGTCGGACCGATTCATGCCGAGGTTGTGACGGCCGATCTGCTCGCCGTTGCGTCCGTCTGCGGCTTGGTGGACTAGGCGTTCGGGGATGACATTGGTTCGAACGGAACCAGACCATGCGTCCTGACTCCGACGATCAGCGGGTGATCTCCGACAGGTCGGTGACGGTGGAGGTGCCGGCCACGAGCGCCAACCTCGGGCCGGGGTTTGACTGCTTTGGGCTTGCACTCGACTGGCGGGAACGGGTGAACCTGGCGGTGATCGAGCACGGCTATCAGATCGAGGTGTCAGGCGAGGGGGCAGCCGAGCTGCCACGAGACGAAAGCCACCTGATCATCCGCGCAGCCCTCGTTGGCTTAGCGGATCTAGGCGCGCGCGCG
>DATCXA010000569.1:0-7234 GCA_036566085.1 Propionibacteriaceae bacterium | reverse complement strand
CTCTGTACTGCTTCAGCCAAGCAGCCTGTGCTACTGACGGAGTGCCTACCTTGTGCAGGGCGTTGCGCTGCATGAACTTTTGGTGATTCTTCCAGTCCTTCATACCCGCAGCGGTGGCCGTCATCACGGGCTGCTGGGCCTTGCTTCGCTTTTCACACTTGGCTAGCGTCGCCGCAACAGCGGCCTTCGCACCTTTGACCTTCGCGCAGGAACCTTCGAGGCCCTCATACGTCGACAGAGCGTCGTCGTAGCGCTTGAGGTCATCGGGACCTTTCAGCCTGGTCTTCTTGAAGTGCGCCTTCATTTCGTCGACGGTGATCTTGCCAGCGAAGTAATCCTTCTGGGCCTGCACGTGTTCGGCCCAGTGCAAGACCCCGACCTTGCCTTGCTTTCGCACCGCATCCGCTGCTTCGACCTTCTTCTGACACGATTCGAGAGCTTTCGTCGCGGCCGCATTGGCGGGCTGGGTCGTCGACGAGGCCGTGGTGGATGGCGAAGGACTCGACTCTGCAATGCTCGGAGACTGCGATTCGGTTGTTGCGCTGGATTCCGGCTCAGGACCGGCAGTCGTCGCGTTGGGCCAGAATTTCACTGCTGCGAATGAACCGCCCACTAGGAGGGCTGCAGCGATCACCAGCGGAATGATCACGCGTGCTGGCCGGACTTTCGCCCGTCGTGCCTGTACCACATTTCCCCCAAGAGAATCCCCTAGGGATCTAACTTACTTGAAGATCGACCGTGGAGCGAACCGTCTGCGCAAGGCGAGACGTCAACGGCGGCACAAGACTTCTGCGTGGAGAACAGAAAACCAAGCATCGGGAAACCGGCCCCACTGCAACCAGCCCTGGGCTAGTTGTGCCAGTTCGGCAGAGTCCGTCAGGCCATGCTCGACGGCCTGCTGACCGAAATTGGATTGACTCAACCGCTCGGCCCAGGTCTCAGACCACCAGCCAACATCGACCGGTGTCGCAAAGCACCAGGCACTGGCCGAGGCCTCGACATCGTCGAAACCAGCCGCATGCGCCCAGCTCAACAGCCGGCGACCGGCGTCCGGCTCGCCTCCGTTGGCTCGAGTCACCTCGTGGTACAGCTCGAGCCACCGCGTCAAGGCCGCACTCGGTGGATACCAAGTCATGGCTGCGTAATCGGCATCTCGTGCGGCAACCAGACCACCTGGCCGACATACCCGACGCATTTGGCGGAGGGCCGTGATCGGGTCGCTGAGGTGTTGTAGCAGCTGGTGAGCGTGAACGACGTCGAACGACGCGTCAGGGAACTCCAGGTCATAGACATCTCCGACGGACGCGCTGAGATTGCTAACACCTCGCTCAGCAGCCAACCTCAGTGTCGCCGAAACTGCGGCTGGCGCAGAGTCGATGCCAATGATTGCGCCATCCGTCAGCCGTTCGGCGAAATCGACGGTGATCGTGCCGGGTCCGACGCCCACATCAAGTAGCCGGTCCGCAGGTTTCAGCGACGGCAGGAGGTACGCCGCGGAATTCTCGGCGGTACGCCACTGGTGGGATCGAAGGACTGAGTCGTGGTGTCCGTGGGAATAGGTCTCGCGAGAGGGGTTTGGCACCAAAAAAGTGTCAGTGCTCCGCGAGATCGTATGACCAACGGGGTCGGATGCACGTCTCAGGCGGAACGAATCAGGCAGCAATCTGGAAGGAATCAAGATGGGCACACTACACGTGGATTGCGATACCTGCGTCGCGAGGGGCGCGGCATGTGGCGACTGTGTGGTGACTGTGCTGCTCGGTGCGTCGGAGGGTTCATCTGAAACTGGCGTCGTCGATCTGGACCCAGATGAGCAGGCTGCCCTGAGAACGCTGGCTGACTCCGGCCTAGTGCCGCCCCTTCGCCTCATTCAAGGCGCGCGTCCAGTGCGTGACGTTCAGACATCACTGGAGTGGCAAGACTATGCGTAGCGACGATTGTGCGTGATGACGAATGCGCGTGACGACTCGGTGACCAAATATCGGCGATCCTAATTGCCAGTGATCTAATCGTGACCTAATGTGTCAACGACTGTCTGACGACGAAGATGACAACGGTGGTTTCTCACAAGTCGTGTTGTCTGTCGGATGGTAGGCATGTCCATGACAGCTCTTCGCTAGTTCGGGCCTGGGGAGGCTTGGGCTGGCACAGCTAGAGCTGCGCGCAGGAGTTCGGGGAACACAGGAGTCGGGGGACTGTGAAATTAACTGCGCGCGTGAGTTCACGCGCATCCGGGGCTAGCCGCACTACATCGATCCACCGGGGGATACGCACGGCCGCGCTGGGGCTTGTCTCCGTGGCATTGGCCGCGCTCTTCGTCGTTCCGACCAGTTTGCCGGCTGCCGCTGACCCACCGCTCACGGTGGAAGAGGCGAAATCATTGATCGCGCGACTGCGAACTGATTCAGGTGCGATCGACCAGCAGTACGCGGGGGTTCGAGAGCAGATCAAGCAGGGCAAGGCGCAACTCAGGCTGACGCAGGCCGATGTCAAAGCACAGACAGACCAGGTCGCGCGGATGAAACTCCAGGTCGGCCAGATAGCACTCGCCCAATTCCAAAACCGGAGTCTCGATACCGCTGCTCAGCTGTTCGTCACGCCAGACACCGACAAATTCCTAAGCCAGATTTCGACTGTGCAGAAGGTCAATGAGAATCAGAATTCGGTGCTGCAGGACTACCAACAGGCCCAAGCCGATCTCGCCGCGCTCGAGCATTCCGCGGAGCTAGACCTCGCCGCGCTAGCGGAGAAGGAGAAGCAGCTCAAGTCCCTCACCAACGCCTCGGACAAGAAGCTCGCTGAGGCCAAGAAGGTGCTGGCCAAGCTAACGGGGGATCAGCGCAGGAAGATCGCCGAGGCGGACAAGAGGGCGACCGCGCGGGCTAATGCGGCTGGGGCGGCAACCTCTCGGCAGGCCTCCCGTGCACCCATCAGTGGCAGCGGCAAGGGCGCCAAGGCGCTCGCGTACGCCAAGGCGCAGCTTGGAGAGCCGTATGTGCGCAATGCCGCCGGACCGAACTCATGGGACTGCTCGGGGCTGACGATGCGCGCCTGGGGATCGGTCGGAGTAAGCCTGCCGCATTCTTCTGGACAGCAGTACAGCCGGGTCAGGCATATTGCGAAGTCGGAGCTCCAACTTGGTGATCTTGTGTTCTTCTATAACGACATCAGCCATGTAGGCCTTTACGCCGGTAATGGGCAAGTCATTCACGCGCCCCGTCCTGGCAAGTCAGTCGAATACATCAAGATGTCCTACATGCCTTACCGAGGAGCTGGCCGGCCAGGCTGATTTTCGGCTCCACGTAGCAGAGCCCTCGCGTACCCTGCCCTTTGTGTCGGTGTCAACGCGCGTCTGCTTCGCTGCGCGGTGCTTGGCGTTGGGTGCGCTGACGCTGGTCCTGGCTGCCTGCTCTTCACCTGGGGCCCCCGCTCCTTCGGCGATCGAGACAAGATCGGCCGCGCCGGTGAGTTCGCGGCTCAACCTCGTAAGAGCGACGGTCGATGCCTTCGCGAAAGCCGCTCGGACCGGTGATCGTCCGGCTTTTGATCGTCTGATCAGCAATCGCGATCCCGGTTTTCCCGACCGCGCCCGACTGCTCTATGAGAACCTCAGCTCGCTGCCACTGACCACGCTTCGGATGCAGGTCGAGCCCGCGGAGGTGGCGCTCTCGGATGCGCGTCGGAAGCTGCTCGGTCCGAGTGCCTGGCGGCAGCGTGTGATAGTCACCTGGCGACTCGCCGGCGATGGTGACGAGGTGGAACATCGGGTCTGGCTGACATTCCTGGAAGCCGGCGGCGAGGTGAGGATCGCCGGCGCCATCGATGAACCGGCCGGCGGTCTCCCAGAGCAGAAGCCCAGCTGGTGGTTAGGGCCGTCCAACGCTCGCGAGCGCGGCGGGGTCACGGTGCTGGCCGGCTCTGGCCAGGTACTCGATCGTTGGGCCAAGTTGGCCGCAGCCGCGCTCAGCAACGTGCGCGAGCAGCTGCCGAACGGCTTGGGGGAGTCCTGGAACCGGCAAGTCGTCATCGAGGTGCCGGCAACTCAGCGCGATTTTGAGACGGTGCTGGGCAAGTCGGCCGGCAGTTACGCCGCCATTGCTGCCGTCACTCATCGTGCTGGTGTTGCGGGCGATGCCATTCGCATAGTCGTCAACCCCAAGGCTGCGCGGCTCAGCTCCAGGGACTTGCAGTCAGTGCTGGAGCACGAGATGGTTCACGTCGCGACCCGCTCACCGGATACCGCCGCGCCGATGTGGGCGGAGGAAGGCATGGCCGAGTGGGTTTCGATGCGTGCCCATCCGGGGCAACGAAGCGGTGGTACCGATGAGCTGCTGTTACGGGTACGCAGCGACGGTGCGCCACGCGCGTTTCCGGCGGACCGACGGTTCGATGCCGGCGCCGGCAATCTCGAACTGGCTTACGCCGAAGCCTGGCTGGCGTGCCGTTTCATTGCTGACCGGTACTCCGAATCGCAGTTGGGGCGGTTCTACGCCGAGCTCGCGGATGGAAACTCCTTGGATCAGGCGAGCCGGTCAATTCTGCACCTCAGCGAGACTCAGCTGACCGCCGAGTGGCGCGCTTACCTGGACCGCTTGGCACGGTACTGAGCAGTGCCGTCGACTTTGATCATCACCAATGACTTCCCGCCGCGCGTTGGCGGTATCGAGTCCTTCGTTAGTGAGCTCTGCAGGCTGCTCGACCATGACGTTGTGGTGTACGCCTCAGGATCCGCCGGTGCCGCAGCCTCTGATCACGACCGACCTTTTCCTGTCATCCGCGACGGCCCGCTACTGCTGCCGACCCCCCGTGTCGCGGCTCGTGCAACGGCGCTGCTCCGTGAATTCGGCAGCACGCGCGTGATCTTTGGCGCTGCGGCTCCACTTGGTCTGCTGGCTCCCTCATTGCGGCGCGCCGGTGCCCAACAGATCCTTGGTCTTACTCACGGCCACGAGACGTGGTGGGCGCAGGTGCCTGCAGCCCGAAGGCTGCTTCGGCGGATCGGCGACAGTTGTGATCACCTCACCACCATCTCCGGTTATACCGAACGCCGCATTGCCAGCGGCCTAAGCCCGAGCGCCCGCGCGCGATTGTTGCGGCTCGCTCCTCCGGTTGACGTGCAGCGTTTCCGACCACCAGCCAGACCCGACATCCGTAACGCCGGTCGCTGTATTGCGGTCGCTCGATTGATTCCCCAGAAGGGTGTGGAGGCACTGCTACGGGCCTGGCGGACTGTGCTCGATCGGAGCCGGAGCGGCGCTAGGCGAGAGTTGGTCATCGTCGGCGACGGTCCATTGCGCGCGCGGCTCGAGCACACCATCCGGAGCCTCAAGCTGACAGCCTCCACCCGGTTACTGGGGGCGTTGCCGTCTAACGGAGTGATCAGTGAGCTCAAGCAAGCCAGTGTCTTTGCGCTGCCGGTCCGCACTCGTTTAGTCGGCCTCAACCCGGAGGGACTTGGCTTGGCGGCGCTTGAGGCCGCGGCCTGCGGGCTACCCGTCATTGTTGGCGACTCGGGTGGTGCGCCGGAAACCGTACGCGAGGGCGAGACCGGGTTCGTCGTACCGTCAGGTGATCATGCGCTGTTGGCGGAGCGGCTCATGCTGCTGCTCGACAATCCGGCTCTGGCGCAAGACATGGGAGCTCGCGGCCGCCGGTACGTGGCTGCACATTTCAGCACCGCGGTAGCTCGGGCGAGGCTGGGTGAGGCGCTGTCCATTGCGCCCTGATGTCGAGTCGCCCGTACGCTATGGCTTGTGGCGGATCGGACGAGCGCCAGCATCAACATCGCGGCAAAGCCCGATGAGGTCATGGCGGTCATCGCCGACTTCGAGCACTATCCCGATTGGGTCGACTCCATGAAGAGCGCCGAAGTACTCACCTCTGCTGCGGGCAAGGCCAAAACGGTTCGCATGATGCTTGATCACACGCTGGTCAAAGACGACTACGTCCTGGCCTACGACTGGAAGCCGCGGACGGTTAGCTGGAAGCTCATCGAAGGGAAATTGCTCAAGGCCATGGACGGTTCGTACACGCTGAAGCCCGACGGCGCCGGAACCACCGTGACCTATACGTTGACCGTCGACATCAACATGCCCATGATCGGGATGTTCAAGCGCAAAGCAGAGAAAACGATCATCGATAGTGCGCTCAAGGGCCTCAAGAAGAGGGTCGAAGGCTGACCACCTTCGGGACGTCAACACGTCGCAGCATGGCCCGGATCTCGCCGGTGCCATTGCTCAGCATCGGCGTCGACATTGGCGGTACAAAGGTTGCAGCCGGCATAGTGAACGAGTCAGGCGAGATCCTCGATCATTGGCAGGAGCCAACGCCCTCGCACAGCCCACAGGCCGTCGAGGATGCGATCGTGCGCGCTGTCGAGCAGCTCAAAAAGCGGCACCGAGTCGAGGCGGTGGGTATCGGTGCAGCCGGGTGGGTGGACAACGATCAGGCGGTGGTCCGCTTCTCGCCACACCTTGCCTGGCGATCCGAGCCACTCAAGGCACGGCTCAGCGGTCGGATCGACCTTCCGCTGATCGTGGACAACGACGCGAACGCTGCTGCGTGGGCGGAATATCGCTATGGCGCAGGTCGCGGCTCGTCGGTCATGGTTTGCCTCACGCTTGGCACCGGCATCGGCGGCGGTCTGGTGATTGGTGGGAAACTCTTCCGCGGCGCTTACGGGATGGCGGGGGAATGGGGCCACATGATCTCGGTCCCCAACGGTCACTGGTGCGAATGCGGGAACCGCGGTTGTTGGGAGCAGTACGCCTCCGGGAATGCGCTGGTCCGCGATGCCCGGGCACTGGCGCGTACGAACTCGCCAACCGCGTACCGATTGTTAGAAATCGTTGGTGGCGATCCGGACAACATCAGCGGGCCAGATGTCACCGCTGCCGCGATTTCGGGTGAGCCCACCTCAGTGGAATTGCTTACCGATGTTGGTACCTGGCTCGGCCAGGGGATCGCCAACCTCGCTGCGGCCTTGGATCCGGAGGTGGTCGTCATCGGCGGCGGAGTCAGCGCGGCGGGTGATTTGCTCTTACAGCCTGCGCAACGAGCATTCAGCCGTACCTTGACGGGCCGCGGATTCCGTGAGGAGGCCAGGCTGGTGCTGGCCCACTTCGGCAACGACGCCGGACTGATCGGAGCCGCGGACCTCGCCCGGCATGCCATGATCGAGCCACCCGACTCGGCGCAATTTGGCTTTTGGCCGCGCCGCCGCAAGCGGAGGCCG
>DATCXA010000143.1:0-5064 GCA_036566085.1 Propionibacteriaceae bacterium | reverse complement strand
CCAACCGCAAGCCGGCCCAGGATGAGTTCCCATGGCGTCGGCGTATTTAATCATCCGCGATCAGCGGCGTACCGGGAGTAAACCATCCCGCCAGTGAAGGATCGGGTCACCAGTCTCCAAGCATCTCGATCGTTCTCGTTGCTGTCTATTGGCCTACACGTCCATCGATGCGCTCACGCAGCAAGTCGGCGTGACCGTTGTGGCGGGCGTACTCCTCGATCATGTGGACCAGCAGCTCCCGGAGCGATACCGGTTGGCCTGCGCCATCACGCCCGACGAAGTCAAGGTCGGTGTCTCGGGCAAACTGCTCAGCGAAGGAGACCTCGTCACGCCACGCCGCCCACGCGTCATCGACGATCGCTTGATCGGCCACGGCACCGTCGAAGTCGCCGTCGGGCTCAGCGTCGGATTGGTAACGAGTGGGGACGTCTTGGCCCGCGAACCGCTGTCGGAACCACTTCCGCTCGACATCGGCCAGGTGCCGCAGCAGACCAAGCAGCGACATGGTTGACGGCTCAACCGAGCGGCGGGCAAGCTGCCCGGCATCGAGGCCCTCGCACTTGAGCTGCAGCGTCAGACGCTGGCCGCGGAGAAACTCGATCAGCGTCGCACGCTCGTTCCCCAGCGATGGGCCGCCCTCGCGGGGGTCACCTTCGGCATCGATGAATCTGTCAGCGCGGTGCTGCGGCGTCGTCACGTCCCAATGCTTGCCACCCGGGCAGCACGACGGCAACCCAGTCAGGCGATCTCGACGATAAGCTGATCACCTTCCATCTGGAGGTCGGAGTGGCTTTCTTTGTTGGCCTGGCACTGTTCATCGGTCTGTGCGGCTTCTTGGATAGCCGGCTGCCCTGGCCGCCGCGACCTGGGCGACGAAGGTGATCGCGGGGCATTTCGGTCTGGCCGCTGGGGCCAAGTCGGCGGATTATCGCGCGCCCTTGTGGTCCTTGATGTTGGCAACAATGTGGCTGGACGTGGTATTCGCACCGCTGTTCCTGCTCCACATCGAGACCATCGACACGCTCGCGGGTGGCGGATACGGCAAGTCGGTGATTCATGCCTACTACACCCACTCATTGCTGGGTGCGCTCATATTGTCAGCCGCGTTCGGTGCCGTGGCGTGGTGGCGCTGGGATCGGCGGTTGGGTCTGTTGCTTGGCGGCGTGGCGTTTTCCCACTGGGTGCTCGATCTCATCGTCCATCGCGGAGACATGCCGATCTTGCCGGCTAATGCAGGCGATCTTCCGCTGCTTGGGTTCGGGCTGTGGCGGGTGCCCGTCGCCTCGATTCTGCTCGAGGCCGCATTACTCGTGGCCGGAGTCTTCCTCTACTGGCGTGCGGCCCGCTCGCTTCCGCCACGAAGTGGCCGGGTGACTCCATCGCTTGTCGCTGGGGTGTTGCTGCTATCCGGGGCCATCGTTCTTGCACTTGATGCTCTGGGTATCTGAGCGGTTCACGAAGACACGGGAATGTCGGTGACATGCTGTCCAACTTCGTCGAAGCGACGGCCGAAGAACTCGGCATTCCCGGTGTAGCCGTCGGCGTGTGGTCGGACGGTCGAGAGATCTACGCGTGTCACGGCGTGACGAGCGTTGAGAACCCGCTACCCATCAACCAGGACACGTTGTTCGTGCTCGGCTCGATTACAAAGACTTATACGGCGACGGCATTGATGTGCTTGGTCGCGAGTGGGCAGGTCGAGCTAGAAGCACCGGTGCGCCGATACATTCCTGAGCTCAAGCTCGCAGATGAGGGCGCAGCCACGACGATCACGGTGCTGAACCTGCTCAACCACACTTCAGGACTGGGCTGGGATCTTCTGGTTGATACCGGTGAAGGCGACGATGCGCTGGCTCAGTTCGTGGCGAAGCTGGCCAACTTGGAGTTAATCGCCCCACCCGGTGTTCGCGCCTCCTACAGCCAGGCCGGGTACAGCCTGGCCGGGCGCATCCTGGAGAAGGTCACGGGCCTGGCGTACGAGCGGGCTGTCGCTTCGCTCGTCTTGGAACCTTTGGCGCTGTCGCACACCTTCTTCGCGCCAGGTGATGTCATGACCCGGCGGTTCGCCGTGGGCCACAATCTCGGCGATGATGGAACACTCTCCATCGCGCGGCTATGGAAGGGTCCGCGCTGTCGTAATCCTGGCGGGGACATCGCGTCCTCTGTGGCGGACCAGTTGCGATGGAGCCGGTTCCATCTCGGTGACGGTCGCGCAGAAAGCGGTGTCCGTGTGCTGCCTACCGAGCTGTTGCATCAGATGCGGGAGCCGACGGTCGAGTTGCGGGGCAGCACGCTGGGCGACGCCCTCGGCATCGCGTGGTTCCTGCGCGACATCAACGGCATTCGGCTCGTCGGCCACGGTGGGTCGGCGAACGGTCAGTTCGCGGAGCTGCTGACGGTACCGGAACAGGACTTGGCTGTCGTTGCGCTGTCCAACGCCAGCCCCAATGGCATCCCCTGCAATCAGGCCGTCGTCCGTTGGGCGCTCCAGACCTACGTTGGGGTCATCGACCGCGACCCGGAACCGATCCCGTACGAGGAGGCGCGGGCGCACGAGATTCTCGGGACGTACGAGACCGACGTCATGACCCTCCTCATCACAAGCGACGGAACGGGACTAGCGCTCGAAGTCGGAATCAAGCCGGAGATCCGTGCGGCATCAGAGACTGAGATGCCCCCGGACTACGCCCCGGCTGCCATTGGCTTGCTGCCAGGGGATACCGACGAATACATCCTCACCGAGGGTGGCATGAAGGGACAGCGCGGCTTCTTCACTCGCGACGAGACCGGTGCAATCGTCGGGATCGACCTCGCCGGCCGGCTGTTCAGCCGTGTGCCGACCCACAGTCACCGCGTACGCCGTCACTCGCAAGATCGATAACGTGACGACGGCCCTGCTATCCGCGCTATACGCGATCGTGCTCACGACAGCATTCGCTGCCTCTGGGGTACGCCCACACTCATTGTGGCCGCCCGACATTTTTCCGGAAGGTGTTCTCTGGATCCATGCCGACCACACCAAAGCCACTGTCTTGGCCGCATTCGCATCGCGATCCACACGATCCGATCAATCCAGCGCCAGAGTTGGCACACATCCGCTCCGAGCAGCCGGTCTTCAGCGTACGAAGGCCACTGCCAAACGGCGGGTCGTTGACCATGTGGTTGATCACCAAGTACGCCGACGTGCGCGAGCTGCTGTCCAGCCGCAACACCAGCAACTCACTCGGCCGGTCTGACTCCGCCGCCGCCCAGCCGGGCTTCCTGGTATCGCTCGACCCGCCCGACCACACGCGTATCCGGCGGATGCTGACTGGGCAGTTCTCCATGCGCCGGCTTACCGCCATGCGGCCCTACATCGAAGAGACAGCGGCCAAGCTCCTTGATCAAATGGAGGCCGCCAGGCCGCCGGTTGACCTGATGCAGGCGTTCGCTCTGCCGCTGCCATCCCTAGTGATCTGCGAGCTGCTCGGCGTGCCGTTCGAAGATCAGGCGGAGTTTCAACGCCGCAGCGACACCATGCTGGACATCTCGGTTACGCGCCACCAGCAAGCCGAGAACACGCGCGAGATGAACGCGTACATGCTGTCACTGGTGAATCGGCATCGGCAAGATCCGGGTGACGACATCCTCGGCATGTTGATCCGTGATCACGCCGACGAGCTGAGCAACGACGAACTGGTCGGCATTGGCAACATTCTCTTGGTGGCGGGACACGAGACAACGGCCAACACCATGGGACTCGGCACCTTGCTGCTCCTGCAGCATCCCGATCAGCTTGCACTAGTCCGCGACGATCCTGAGATGATCACCGGCGCAGTGGAAGAGATTCTGCGCTATCTCTCCATCGTGCACACCGGAACACCCAGAATCATTGTGCAAGACATGATCATCGGTGATCAGCTCCTCCAGGCCGGCGATGTGGCGATGGTGTCGCTGCCGTCGGCCAATCGCGATGCGGATTTCATGGTTGACCCAGATGTTTTTGATGTGACCCGGCAACCGCAGGCACACCTGACATTCGGCCACGGCATCCACCAGTGCCTCGGCCAGCAGTTGGCCCGGCTCGAGATGTCGGTCGCGTTGCCCGCGCTGTTGCGGCGGTTCCCGAGGCTGTCGTTGGCGGCGTCTACGGCGGACCTCACCTTCCGGGGCGATGGTCCGGTCAACGGCTTACGGGAGTTGCCCGTTCGTTGGTAGCTCTGGCGATCAACCTGGCGGTATGCGGAGCGCCTCGGCCAGATAGTCCACCGACAGTCGAACGACACTGTCAATGTCGTCGTGACCGTTGAAGATGTGATCTGCTCCCTCAATCGCGACCAGCTGAGCTGACACCCCAACATCGGCCAAGGCTTGGGTTAGCAGCTCGCTTTGCACATACGGCACGACGGTGTCGGCCGTGCCGTGGATTAGCAAGAACGGCGGAGCGGCCGGCGTGACATAGCGGATTGGGCTGGCGACAGCCAGCGTGTGTTCGTCATTCCCACCAGCCAGAAGCTCCTCCGGTGGGGTGAGCATTTCAGGCGGTAGCTTGGCTGCGATATCTACGCTGCGACCTTCGCGCGGCTGCAACGCGAGATCCGCCGGGCCGTACCAGTCGACAACGACGTCGACTGCACTCGATTGACGAAGCACACCGATGGCTCCTTCGAGCTCGGCGTGCTCGCCGGTGAGACCGACCAGCGCCGCAAGATGGCCGCCGGCCGACTCGCCCCAAACTCCGATCTTCGTGGTGTCAAGGCCCAAGGCATCGGCATGCGCTCGGAGGTAGCGGATGGCGGCTTTGGCATCATGCAGCTGAGCCGGAAAATGCGCCTCCAGCGCATGGCGATAGTCAATCGTGGCAATGGCGAGCCCCGCTGCTACCGACTCCTCGAAGAGCTGATTCGGCCGCAGTGTTTCGGGCAGGTAGCGCCGATCACCAAACATCCAACCGCCGCCATGAATCCAGACCACGAGTGGCGGCGGAGCTGGTGTGGCCGGCACCCACACGTCTAACTGCAGCGGCCGATATCCCGGCGCAACCGCATAGGTGATGCCTTCGTAGCGCTTGCTGCCGTCGGCCAG
>DATCXA010000112.1:0-3255 GCA_036566085.1 Propionibacteriaceae bacterium | reverse complement strand
GCTCGGGCCGCAGTGGCCGCCGGTGCCCGTGTCGAACGTGCGCTGGAAATCCTCGGCGATGATGTGCCGGATCACCTCAGGGCGGCGGGTCTGCTGCGCATCGAGAACAAGCAGGCAAGCCTGGAAGAACTCGGCCAGATGCACGAACCACCGCTGACGAAAGACGCCGTGGCAGGAAGGATCCGGAGGCTGCTCGCGACCGCAGACAAGCGGGCGGCCGAGCTCGGAATTCCCAACACCGAGGCCAATCTCAGCGCCGACATGCTCGACGAGGAATAGCCCACTCTGCCTACCGCCTCTCACGAGGAAACACCAGTTACGAGCACCAGGCCAAGTTCGTTAAGGTGGTCATTGGCCCAGCTGCCGAGGGCCTCATGACAGCCAAGGAGATCGTGATCATGACCGTCCGTGTTGGTATCAACGGCTTCGGCCGCATTGGCCGCAACTTTTACCGCGCGCTGCTCGCTTCGGGTGCCGACGTCGAGGTCGTCGCGTTCAACGACCTATTCGATGATGACACCCAGGCTCACTTGTTGAAGTACGACTCAATCCTGGGTCGGCTTGATCTACCGATCGAGGTTGTCGAGGGCGGCATCAAGGTCGGCGACAAGGTGGTCAGGTCGTACGCAGAGCGCGATCCGGCGGCTCTGCCGTGGGGTGACATAGGGGCCGACATCGTGATCGAGTCCACCGGCTTCTTCACCGACGCGACCAAGGCCAAGGCGCATCTCGACGCGGGCGCCAAGAAGGTGATCATCTCGGCGCCGGCCAAGAACGAAGATTGGACCGTCGTCATGGGGGTCAACGATGGCGACTACGACCCCGCGAAACACAACGTCATTTCGAACGCGTCCTGCACGACAAACTGCCTGGCACCGATGGCCAAGGTGCTCGACGAAGGTCTTGGCATTGTCAAGGGTCTGATGACGACCATCCATGCCTACACCCAAGACCAGAATCTGCAGGACGGGCCGCACAAGGATCTGCGTCGTGCCCGCGCTGCAGCGCTCAACGTCGTCCCGACCTCGACGGGTGCGGCGAAAGCAATTGGCCTGGTGCTGCCGCAGCTGAAGGGCAAGCTGGATGGGTACGCCCTGCGTGTGCCGGTTCCGACCGGATCGGCGACGGACTTGACCTTCGATGCGTCGAGGGAGACCTCTGTCGAGGAGGTGAACGGCATCGTGCAGGCAGCTGCTGACGGTCCGCTCAAGGGATACCTGAAATACACCAGCGACCCGATCGTCTCCACCGACATCGTGACCGACCCGAGCTCGTGCATCTTCGATTCCAAGCTGACCAAGGTGATCGGGAACCAGGTCAAGGTGGTCGGCTGGTATGACAACGAGTGGGGCTATTCCAACCGCCTCGTCGACCTGGTCAGCTTGATCGGTCAGTCGCTGTAAACCCACATCATCATCGGGGTAAGTCGGTTTCCTACGTTCACGTAGGAAACCGGCGCTCTGCATGGGTTGCAACATGTGCAGACCGTCAGAAACCTGTGCAAAGCTTCCACCCGGAGTGTCCACTCGCCGATCTTTGCTGGGGAAAGGATCAAGCGTGAAGTCAGTTTCTGATCTTGGTGATCTCGCTGGCAAGCGGGTACTCATCCGCTGCGATCTCAATGTGCCGCTCGACGGACAGACGATCACCGATGAGGGACGGATTCGCGCTTCGCTGCCAACCCTCAACGCACTGCGGGATAAGGGTGCCAAGATCATCGTGCTGGCGCATCTGGGCCGACCCAAGGGTCAGGTCAACCCGAAGTACTCGTTGGCTCCCGCAGCCAAGCGGCTGTCGGAGCTGCTGGGCGTGGAGGTCCAGCTGGCACAAGACGTGGTAGGCGAGTCAGCGCGCAGCGTCGTGGAAAACCTCAGCAATGGTGATGTGGGCATGCTGGAGAACGTCCGCTTCGAGCCGGCTGAGGAGTCCAAGGACGACGCCGAACGCGGCGCGCTGGCCGACCGCTACGCCGCCTTCGGCGACGCGTTCGTCTCCGACGGTTTCGGCGTCGTACATCGCAAGCAGGCGTCCGTGTACGACCTGGCCCAGCGGTTGCCGAGCGCGGCTGGGGAGTTGGTGAAGGCTGAGGTCGAAGTACTGAGTCGGCTCACCGAGGCACCACCGCGACCGTACGTTGTGGTGCTTGGTGGGGCGAAGGTCTCTGACAAGCTGGCGGTGATCGCCAACTTGATCAAGATCGCGGACACTTTGGTGATCGGCGGCGGCATGGCCTTCACGTTCCTCGCTTCGGAGGGCTACGAAGTAGGCAAGAGCTTGCTAGAGCCGGATCAGATCCAGACCGTGCGGAGATATCTCAATGACGCCGCCTCTGGCGGCAAGCAGATTGTGCTGCCCTCCGACATCGTGGTGGCTCCCGAGGTCGCTGAAGACGCCGCGCCTACCGTGGTTCACGCTGATGCGATACCGCCCGACCAGTTCGGTCTCGACATCGGTCCGGACTCGGCCCGGGTATTCGCCGGGGTGATCAGACGCGGCAAGACGGTCTTCTGGAACGGACCGATGGGCATCGCCGAGTGGGAAAGTTTCGCTGCCGGAACCAAGGCGGTGGCGCAGGCCCTCAGCGAAGTGGACGGACTGACAGTGATCGGTGGTGGCGACTCCGCCGCCGTGATCCGCGATCTTGGTTTCCGTGATGATCAGTTCGGTCACATCTCCACCGGCGGCGGTGCCAGCCTGGAGTACCTCGAGGGCAGGACCTTGCCAGGCTTAGCTGTACTCGACGGCGGGATGTGACGGTGTCTCGCAAGCCGCTTATGGCGGGCAACTGGAAGATGAACCTCAACCATGTTGAGGCCGTCGGCCTGTTGCAGAAGTTGGCTTGGACGCTGGAGGACAAGAAGCACGACCCAGACAAGTCTGAGGTCATTGTGCTGCCTCCCTTTACCGATCTTCGTACTGTGCAGACACTGGTGGACGGTGATCGCCTGGAGATTGGCTATGGTGCGCAAGACGTCTCGGCGTTCGACAACGGTGCCTACACCGGTGACATCTCTGCAGACATGCTGGTGAAGCTTGGTTGCCGCTACGTGGTGGTGGGGCACTCCGAGCGGCGGCGTTTCCATGGCGAGGACGACAACATCGTCAATGCGAAGACCGTCAAGGCGGTCTCCCGTGGCATGGTCCCGATCGTCTGCGTCGGCGAGGGCCTAGCAGTCCGCCAGGAATTGCGCCAGGTGCCCGACACTTTGCACCATGTGGAGGGCGCGCTCGCCGGGCTCACGGCGGAGCAAGTCG
>DATCXA010000138.1:0-2513 GCA_036566085.1 Propionibacteriaceae bacterium | reverse complement strand
CGGGCGTGCACTTGCACAGGAACGTCCCGGCAGTTGTCGACGACTGCTGTCAGCCGCTGATACTCCCGTTCGGCGCTTGCGACGTCGGGAAATCGATAGGTGAAAAGTGAGACGGATGAGCGATCAATATCCCAAAAGGTGCCGACTCCATCGAGTGCTTCTCGCGGTGCCCGATTCAACACGGTCGCATCGAACAGTGGTTCACAGGCAGTAGGGACGATGTAGCCGTCCTGTTCGCTGCTCCAACGTCGATCGATTACCGAGGCCTCATTGGTCCCATCGTGGCGCACCATGCCTGAGTACACGTCTTGGAGATCGGAAAGGGAGAAGAGTGGCGCCGGGGTGGGCCAGAATCGCCACGCCAGGAGTCCGGCAAGCAGCGCCAGTACTATCACGACGAAGATCAATTTGCGTCGCCGCGACAGTCGGCCGGATTCGCCGAATCCGACAGTCAGAATCTCAGGTTCGGACTTTGGTGACGTGGTCGTCACAGCTCGATCGTAGTCACCGCAAGTCCTAACGGCCTCAGCGTTAATGGGTGAGGTTATCGGCAGCAGCCCCCATATGCTCGTGGACCTCGGCGGCAGCCGCCTCCGGATCGCCGGATGAAATGGCGTCGATGATCATCTTGTGCCGAGCGACGTTCATGTTTCGGATGGCCCGCTCTGTGCCGGCGAACATGATCGACATCCGGATGGAACCTTCGAGAGATTCCCAGGTGTGCAGCAAGGTGTCATTGCCGGTGAGTCGGCAGAGGGCGCGGTGGAAGTTGAGGTCGGCCTCGATCCTTCCTTTGAGATCCACATCAGCTCGAGCCTCGCTCATCGTGTTGAGCAGACTGCGCAACTCGGCGACTGCTTCGGCTCGGTCGGTCTGCTGGGTCAGCGCTCGTGCGGCCATCGCCTCGAGGGCCGCCCGTACGGCGAAGATGTCACAGATCTCTTTCGGCCCAAGGTGACGCACGTACAAGCGGCCCTTTGGGCCAGCGGTGACGAGCCCTTCCTGCTGCAGTTGTCGCATAGCTTCGCGGAGAGTGCCGCGGCTGATCTGGAGCCGTTCTGACAGGTCGGTTTCCACAATTCTGGTCTGGGGTGGCAACTCTCCGCTGGTAATCGCCGTGCGAAGCGAAGCCAGCGCCTGCTCGCGAAGGTTGATCTTGGTGAGCCCGACTAGACCCGATGCTGAGGTCATATGTGGTCCTTGGGGTCAGGGGCTGCCGAGGTTGCTCGACAACTGTTAGGTCACCACCCGGACCGGCCTGGTGTCAACAGTCAACCGAAGTTGTTGACAGTCGACCGCTGACGCGCATACGCTCCGCGTGAGTAAAGAGGCATCCGCAGCGACGAGCGCCGGGCGCCTGAGCAAAGGGGTGCTGCATGGCGCCGCAACGCACCGCTGTTGATCATCGAGCTGTCGACTCGGACCTGAGAAAGCCCTTGTTGGCAATGAGTTGCGCTGCTTGTCGAAAGATCCGCCGGAGCCCCAAAGCGCTCTTTACGCAGGCGGCCTGGAGTGCGACGATCAACCACAACAATCTGGACACGTGCGAGTCGCTCGCGTTGATTCTGGGTACGCAACGTGGTGGGTTTAAGTCTGAGTTCTTGCTGAGAGCGAGGCGAGGCAGTGAGGCAGGTCGCCGCAGAGGCACAGACTGTCTCAGCCGCGCTCCTCGAGGCACATCATTTATTCACCGTGCAGCACATGCGCCTCTTTCGTGCTGCCCCAAGCCATCACCGATATAGGTCGTCCCTGCACCGGCTGCTGGCAACACACATCCGAGGAAGGAAAGAATGAACGACAATCACACCAGGATTGGGCACGATGAGGTCGAGCCGTCAATACAGACGGCCGGCAGCGGAGCCGACTGGAGGACCACCTGGACTCCTAGCCGCCGACACTTCATCAGCTTGACCGGTCTCGCCCTTGGGGGTGCCGCTCTGGGTCTCGGAGTCTCGGCCTGCGGCACAGCGCAAACAGGTAGTAGCGCGGGGCAGGCGAAGGGGCGTGCTGGAGCGGCCGGAGAGACGATGTTCGTGGCCGGCTTCCAATGGGGCCCGCCCAAGAGCTTCAACCCGCTTGCGGCCCAGCCTGACTGGCCGACCAACGTTCAGGCGGGCAACCAATCGCAGTTTATCTATGAAACCTTGGTGCGCTTCAACCTCTTGGACGGCTCGCTCTCTCCGGGACTGGCCAAGGAGCTGCAGCAGCCCGATGACAACACGTTCGTTCTTCCGCTGCAGGATGGCACCAAGTGGTCCGACGGGTCGGATCTTACGGCCGACGACGTCGCCTTCACGTTCGAGCTAGGCAAGAGTGCGCCGGTGACCTTCGCCACGCTTTGGCAATACATCGATTCGGTCAAGGCCACCGATCCGAGGACCGTCGAGTTCAAGGTGAAGTCCAAGCCATACAACCCGATCATCGTCAAGAACTACATCGCGAGTGTCACCATCGTGCCTAAGGCGGTTTTCGGCAGCATTTCGCCGGACAAGATTTCCTCAGAGACGAATCTG
>DATCXA010000490.1:0-2245 GCA_036566085.1 Propionibacteriaceae bacterium | reverse complement strand
CTAGCTGAGGTCGCTCGCCTTTCCGGTCCAGCCGCCCGGCGGCCAGGCCGAGGCGCCCCAAGGTGCTCTATACAGCCGCAGCAATGGCGTCACCGATCTCCCTCGTCGTTCGCGACTTACCGGGCATACGCGCGGCGATGTCGGCAATGACCGCACTTTCGATACGTGCCGCTTCTTCGGGGAGTCCACAGTGATCCAGCAAGAGTGCGACCGAGAGAATCGTCGCCGTGGGGTCCGCGATGCCTTGGCCCGCAATATCGGGTGCCGACCCATGCACCGGCTCGAACATGGACGGAAAGCGCCGGTCCGGGTTGATGTTGCCGCTTGCCGCCAAGCCAATGCCACCGGTGACCGCCGCAGCAAGATCAGTAAGGATGTCGCCGAAGAGATTGTCGGTGACGATGACGTCGAAACGGGCCGGATCTGTGACGAGGAAGATCGTCGCGGCGTCGACATGCAAGTAGTCGGTGGCAACGCCGGGGTAGTCAGCGGCGACGGTGTTGAAGAGTCGGTTCCACAGCCCACCGGCGTTGACCAGCACGTTGTGCTTGTGCACCAACGTGATCTTGTTGCGGCGCCGGGTGGCACGCTCGAAGGCATCGCGGATGACGCGTTCCACCCCGTACGCGGTGTTGACGCTCACCTCTGTCGCGATCTCCTGCGGGGTGCCAGCGCGTACCAGCCCACCATTGCCGCAGTACAGGCCCTCGGTTCCCTCGCGCACGACGACGAAGTCGATGTCCTTGCCGGTGATCAACAGCTCCGCCAGCGGTGTGGGTACACCGGGATAGAGCCGACTCGGCCGCAGATTCACATAGTGATCGAAGGCGAAGCGAAGCTTCAGCAGCAGTCCCCGTTCCAGCAGCCCGCTCGGCACGTCGGTTGCGCCGGGGGCGGCTCCCACAGCTCCGAACAAGATCACGTCGGAGGCGGCCAGCTCGTCCACTACGGAATTCGGCAGGACTTCGCCGGTACGTCGCCAGCGGCTAGCTCCCAGGTCGTAGCTGGTCGGTGCGAAGACACTAGGACCCGCCACGGCATCGAGGACCTTGAGTCCCTCCGCCACCACCTCTGGGCCTATCCCATCACCACCGATCACGGCCAGGTTGAAGGTCCGGGCAGTGCCCGTCTGAACATCACTACTGTGGACGTCCCTGTCTTGAACATCGTTGCCGGTGTCGATACGCGTGTCGGTCACCGGCGCATCGTAGCTGCCGCCGATTTACTGCAGCCATTCGATCTCAGACCTGGTCGCGGTAGCGTGACCGCCAGCAGCACAGGTGCCGACGCCTACGCCCGACACCCCGACCGAAAGCGACAAATGTGAGCCTTCATTTCGAACTCCGGGCCAACCCGAAGCCCCGCAGCGAGAACGAACGGGCTGCGATGCTGGCCAATCCCGGATTTGGGATGTACTTCACCGACCACATGGCAGTAGCAACGTGGACGGCTGCCGATGGCTGGCACGACTCGGCGATTGTTCCGTACGGGCCCTTCTCACTCGACCCTGCAACAGCCGTGCTGCACTACGCCCAGCAGGTTTTTGAGGGTCTCAAGGCGTACCGGCACGACGATGGCAGCATCTGGACCTTCCGACCCGACCAGAACGCCGAACGAATGCACCGTTCCGCTCGCCGGCTGGCTCTTCCGATGCTGTCTACCGAAGACTTTCTCTGCAGCATCGAGGAGTTGGTTGCTGCCGATATCGGGTGGGTGCCAACAGCTCCGGAGCAGAGTCTTTATCTGCGACCTTTCATGTTCGCCACGGAAGCATTTCTGGGCGTTCGCCCGGCAAAACGGGTCACCTATTGCTGCATCGCAAGCCCGGCCGGTGCCTACTTCGCCTCTGGCGTCACACCAATCAACATCTGGATTTCCAAGATCTATTCGCGGGCTGCACCCGGCGGCACCGGCGCGGCGAAGTGCGCTGGGAACTACGCCGCCAGCTTGCTTCCGCAGCAGCAGGCGGCCGAGCATGGCTGTGATCAGGTGATGTTCGCAGATGCCGCCGAGCATCGTTGGTTGGAAGAGCTGGGAGGGATGAACGTCTACCTGATAACGACCGACAACGAATTGATCACACCCGAACTCACCGGATCCATCCTGGAGGGCGTGACCCGGGACTCGATCTTGACTCTGGCGTCTGAATTTGGGCTAACCCCGGTGGAGCGTCGGATCGAGCTCACCGAACTGCTCGACGGCATCGGCTCAGGCACGGTAACCGAGCTCTTCGCCTGCGGTACGG
>DATCXA010000489.1:0-4059 GCA_036566085.1 Propionibacteriaceae bacterium | reverse complement strand
GTCGCCGCCGACACCGCCGCCCGCGCCGCCACTTTAAGCACTCTGCTGGCCGACTTGGTCAACTATTTGATCAAAATCGCTGATCACGACGGCAGTGTCGAGATTATTGACCTCGGCGCGGGAACGGGTGCCAACCAGCGCTGGCTCGCACCTCGGCTTCCCTTTCAACAGCGCTGGATCCATCTTGATCATGATCCAGTGATCAGTCGATCGCTCCCGCTGCCCGACGAAACCATGATCATTAATGACAGCGTCGATGCGCTCGCCCGACTGCTGGCCGGTCGCGATGGCGATCGGCGGCTCGTCACCTGTTCCGCTCTACTGGACATTCTGACAACGGGCCAGCTCGACGCAGTGTGTCGCGCGTTGATCGATAACTATGTGCCTGCGTTGTTCAGCCTTACCGTCACCGGAACGCTCCGCATTGCCCCGCCAGATCCAGCTGATCAACCGTTGCTGGAGGCGTTCAATGATCATCAAAGGCGAGCTGGCCGGGCTGGACCAGAGGCGACGTCATTGGCTACCACCACTTTGCGGACTGGCGGCTTCACAGTGCGTTGTCAACAGACTCCGTGGCAGTTGACTGCTTCCAGCGGCCAAGGCTTCGTCGAGCAAGTACTTCAAGAACGGGTCGATGCCGCCGTTGCGCAAGACCCCGCCCTCGCACCGACTGCGGCTGCCTGGCTTGACTTACGTCGTACCCAGCTCGCTCGTGGAGTCTTGCGGATCGATCTGGGGCACTGTGACATCTTGGCCCTGCCGGGCGGGGACATCTTGGCCCTGCCGCGCGGGGATATCTTGGCCTTGCCGGACGGGCTGTAGTCCGGTTCTTGCAGCCGCGAAATCAAAGACGGTGCAGATGTCAGGGCCGAGGCTGAACCGGCGTACCGAAGCGGTCAATGCATCCCCGATCAGGTCGGCACCGGCGAACCGTACGCCAGGAATGCCATCGCCGACCAAGATCGGAGCAGTTGTCAGATAGAGCCGGTCGAGTACGCCGGCGGCCAGGAAGTCTGACACGGTACGACCGCCGCCCTCGACGAGCACCCGACCGAGTCCGCGCTCACGCAGCATGTCCAGCACTGCCTGCGGCTCAAACCGTCCACTTGGGGCAGCCAGAGAGACCACTTCAACATGCGGCGCGAGACCCGCAAGGGAATCAAAGGTGGCAGCCACGCACCACAACGTCTTGGCGCTGCCATCGGTCAGCACTCGAGCATCCCTCGGAATCCGGGCCGCTGGATCGATGATCACGCGAACCGGAGATGGTCCAGGCACTGCGCGCGTGGTGAGTTGAGGATTGTCGGCCGTGACGGTCTGGGCACCGACGATCACAGCGTCCACCAGTGCGCGCAGCCGGTGTAGATGCTCGCGGTCCTCTTCGCCGGAGACGTAATTCGCATCACCGGTCCGGGAAGCAATGAAGCCGTCGACGCTCTGCGCCAACTGAGCGATGGTGATCAACGGCCCGGCAGCCACCAGTGATCCGTACCGGTCGAGCAGCTCCGATTCCCGTCCGGCCGCAGCCCGCTGGGGTACTCGCCCGTGCAGCAGCTCACTCCAGACATCGGGCAGCTCGCGCGTGTTGTCGTGACCCATCCGATTGCGTTTCGTGGCGAGATAGAAGGCGTTCTCGGCGTGCTCGGTTACCAGCACCGGGAGCCGCGCAGTTACCTCAATGCCAAGATCCTTGAGTCGAGCGCTTTTCTCCGGATTCGCCGAAAGCAGCCGAATCCGCCGCACTCCAAGATCACGAAGTATCGCCGCGGCCACGTCGTACTTGCGTGCGTCGACTGGCAGACCCAGCCGGAGATTCGCATCAACGGTGTCCAGTCCCGCATCCTGCAACGCGTACGCATGCAGCTTGGCGTGCAGGCCGATGCCGCGGCCCTCATGTCCGCGCAGGTAGATGATGACGCCGAGGCCTTCGCGCGCGATCTCCTGCATCGCAGCGTCCAGTTGCTCGCCGCAGTCGCACCGCCAAGATCCGAGGGCGTCGCCGGTAAGGCACTCGGAGTGCACCCGAACCAGCGGGACATGGCCGTTCCGGCCGTCGCCGTCCAGGTCTCCCAGGACGAGCGCCACGTGTTCCCGGCCAGGTTCTACGGCGTACCCGTGGAGCTGGAACGTCCCGTGTGTCGTCGGCAACACGGTGGACACGACTTTCCGCACTCGTTCTGGTTCGCTCATCCCGCCACCTTTCCATAGAGGGCAAGCCTTCCCTTACCCCCCAGACCGCCGTAGCAGTCGAATCAGGACCGTAGGTCGTCGGTTATTGCGAACCCCTCCTGCGGGAATTCACCCATCAGGTGTTTCTGCGAGATGGGTAGCTGACCCGACGCGCGCCGAGGCGCTTGCTTCGTAGCGTCATCTTCCATGTCAGCCATAGCGATGCTCGCAGGATTCATGTCCACCGTCCTGTTCGGGGTGAGCACGCTACCCATGCTGATAAAGGCAGCACGAACCAAGGAACTCGGCTCATACAGCCGGGGAAATCTCGTGCTAGCCAACGCCGGCAACGCGGTACACAGCTTTTATGTCTTTCAGTTGCCGCCTGGCCCTATCTGGGTCTTGCACACGTTCTATGTCGTCACCTCGGGACTGATGCTGTTCTGGCACCTGCGCTATGTGCGTCACTCGCCCCGCCAAGACGGCAGCCACCCTTTCACCGGAGGTCCTCATGACGATCGAGCACATCGAGACAGCGATCATTGGCGCAGGCCAGGCTGGCCTAGCGACCGCCTACCACCTGCAAAGACGAGGCCATCAGTGCCTGATCCTCGACGGCAACCAGCAAGTTGGCGACAACTGGCGAAGCCACTGGAACTCGCTGCGACTCTTCAGCCCGGCAGGCTACGACGGTCTTCCGGGCATGCCCTTCCCAGCTTCGAAGTGGTATTTCCCAACCAAGGACGAGGTGGCCGACTACCTCGCGGCGTACGCTGAGCGATTCGCGCTGCCCGTGCGGATGTCCACGCAGGTGGACCGGTTGGAGGCGGCCGACGGGAGCTATGTGCTCCATGTCGGAGATGACCGCATCATCGCCGACAACGTTGTGGTGGCGACCGGCACGTTCGGCCGCACTCCGAGCATTCCTGACTTCGCCTTGGATCTTGACCCCTCGATTCGGCAGCTGCACTCCAGCGAATATCGCAGGCCGGAGCAGCTAAAGCCGGGTCGAGTGCTCGTCGTTGGGGCCGCCCACTCAGGCACCGATATCGCTTTCGAGGTCTCAGCAACCCACCCGACCGTGCTGGCCGGCCGAGACCCCGGTGAGGTGCCAGTACGGCTGGACCACTGGGCGTTCCGGCTGGTTTTTCCAGTTGTTGTGTTCATCCACACGCACGTGCTCACCCGGAGAACACCAATGGGCCGCAAGATCATGAACGAGGTTCGTTTCCACGGTGGACCGATGCTGCGAGTAAAGCGTGCCGATCTGCGAGCGCGCGGTGTGGAACGGGTCTTGGATCGGGTGACCGACGCCCGAGACGGGCGGCCGGTCCTTGCCAGTGGCCAGGTGCTCGACGTAGCCAATGTTGTCTGGTGCACGGGCTTCCGCCAAGTTTTCGACTGGATCGACCTGCCGATCTTCGGTTCTGACGGATGGCCGCAAGAGATGCGCGGCGCAGTGCCGACCGCTCCAGGCTTGTTCTTCTGCGGACTAGCGTTCCAGTACGCGTTCAGCTCGATGGTGCTTCCCGGAGTCGGCAGAGATGCCGCGTACGTCGCGAAGCAGATTGAGGCGCGAGTCGGCAAATCACTCGCGCTCACCGCATGAGTCGTTTGACGCGTACCCTCTGAGCGGGAGGCTGCGCAATGGGCGTCGGACAGGACAAGACAATCGACGAGTTGCTGCAAGCCCGCGAGGCCTACGAGCGCCGCGATTGGGCGCTCGCCTTCGACCGGCTGCGCAGTCGCGGCGACCTCGGCCCGGAAGACACGATGGCGCTCGCCACGTCTGCCTATCTGCTTGGCAACGTCGACGAGGCCGTGCGCGCCCTTCAGGCCGGGTATCAGGACAGGATCCGGAATGGGGATTCCCTGGGAGCCGTCCGCTTT
>DATCXA010000455.1:0-4683 GCA_036566085.1 Propionibacteriaceae bacterium | reverse complement strand
AGGCGACCGTCCAGACCGACTTCGCCCAGCAGAGCTGTGCGGCCTAGCTGCTCGGCTCCGAAGACTCCCTGTGCTGCGAGCACGGCTGCGACGATCGCAATGTCGTAATGACTGCCAGCCTTCGGTAGGGTCGCCGGGCTGAGGTTGATGGTCAGCAATGAGATCGGCCACTCCTGCGCGGAGTTGCTGATCGCTGCCTTACAGCGATCACGTGCCTGGTAGAGAGCAGAGTCAGGCAGTCCGACAAGTACCGTGCGTGGCAGCCCGGCCCCGATGTCGGCCTCCACCTCGACGATGCGACCCTCGAGCCCAACCAGAGCCACCGACCAAGCACAGGCAGAAGCCACCTAACCCACCGCCCGAACATGGGTCAGGGACGGCTCCTGACCCGGCGCCAACACAACTCCGATGGCATCCAGCCGGATGCTCGACGCCTTCGTGCGATGCTCGCGCATCCACACCGCAGCAAGCTGTCGCAACGTTCGCATCTTGGTGTACGTGATCGCCTCAAGAGGATGGCCAAAGCCGAGCCCACTGCGACACTTCACCTCGCAGAAGACCAGCGTCAGCCCGGCCGCGCCCACCCGCGACACACCCAGACCAAGATGATCACGCAGCCCGGACACCGCCATGAATGATCAAGGTCAGCGCCTGCGAGACTATTCTCGGCTGCGACTCCGCTCCCGGCGAGATCCCCCGAGCATCGATCTGGAAGAGGCGGTAACCCGCAGTCCGAGCGGTCGTCGCTGCTGGCTGACAGGAGTATCGGATGCGCCCATCGGTTAGCTACAGACGGTATGTCGTTGGGGTCCTTTTCGTCTTCATGCTCTTACACGAGACCGACCGGTTGCTCATCGGGCCGCTGACTCCCGATATCATGGCGACGTTCCACATCACGATGACCCAGATGGGGGCAGTGTCGACCGGCGCGCTGATTGTCGGAGCAGTGCTTTATCCGGTGTGGGGTTATGCGTACGACCGCTTCTCGCGCCCGAAACTGCTCTCGCTGGCGTCGTTCATCTGGGGGTCCACGACCTGGATCAGCGCAGCGGCACCCTCCTACCCGGTCTTTCTGGCAACCCGTGCGTCCACCGGCATCGACGACTCGAGCTATCCAGGGCTCTTTAGCCTTGTGTCCGATTACTTCGGCCCCAAGGTGCGCGGCAGGGTCTACGGGCTCCTGCGACTGACGCAGCCGCTGGGCTATATCATCGGCATGGTTCTGGGGCTGATTCTGACTGCAACTCTAGGCTGGCGGGGTGTCTTTTATCTGACCGGTGGATTAGGGCTGGTGGTGGCAGGGCTGATCTTCTTCAGCCTTAGGGAAACGCCCCGCGGACAGGCTGAACCAGAGATGGCCGGGCTCGCAGAGGCGGGCACCTACCACTTTGAGTGGAAGACGGCACTGGAACTTTTTCGAAAGCGCAGCCTGGTGCTGCTATTTATTCAAGGCTTCTTTGGGGTCTTCCCGTGGAACGCGATCACTTTCTGGTTCTTCGTCTATTTGCAGAATGAGCGCGGCTACTCGGATACGGCCGTACTGGTGACCATGATCCCAGTGGTCTTGATTCTGGCCGGCGGCTACCCCTTGGGTGGCGCGGTGGGCGATTGGTGTTTCCAGCGCACTCGGCGGGGCCGCATGGTGGTGTCCACGGTGGGCGTGATGGCTGGTGCCGCCCTCATGGCCGCCGCACTCAACGTGCCTGTCGACAACCAATGGTTGTTCCTCCTGCTTCTGGGCCTAGCCGCGATCTTCATTCCTCTCGCGGACGCCAATGTGGTCGCGGCCGTGTTTGACGTGACCCTGCCCGAAGTGCGCAGCACCGCCTCAGCGGTGGAGAGCTTCATGGAATCCATTGGGGCAGCGCTCTCGCCCCTGCTGATCGGGATCGTTGCCGATCAAATGTCCCTCAAGAGCGCATTCTTGATCATTTGCTCCTCGGCCTGGGCGCTGTGCGCCGTCTTTTTTGGAGTGACGGCCTACCTGGTGCCGCGCGACATAGAAACACTCCACCAGCAGCTGCAGGCGCGGGCCCGCCTGGAGACCGAGCGCCAGACCGGGTCGCAAAAGGAAATGGTATGAAGATTGCGATTCTGGGCGCGGCCAGTGCGCGCGCGCCATTGGTGCTGACGGCGATCGTGAAGCGCCAGAAGCGACTCGGGCTCACCGATCTGGCGTTGATGGACCTGGACGGCGAGCGGCTGGACCTGATCGGGAGCGTCACGGCGCGACACGAGATCGGTGCCGCGTTCAAGATCACGCGCACCACCGATGCGCGCGCGGCGCTGAGCGGAGCTGATTTCGTGATCACTACCTTCCGGGTGGGAGGCATGGAAGGCCGGGTGGTGGATGAGCGCGTTCCGCTGCGGCGAGGCGTGCTGGGGCAAGAAACCACTGGGCCGGGCGGCTTTGCCATGGCCCTCCGTTCCATCCCGGTGCTGCTGGACTTTGTGGCCCTGATGCGCGAGATGTGTCCGTCGGCGTGGCTGGTCAACTTCGCCAACCCGGCCGGCCTGTTGACGGAAGCGGTGACACGCCTGGCCGGGTGGGAGCGGGTGGTGGGGATCTGCGACGGGCCGTCATCGATGGAGCGCGTGGCGGCGGCGCTGTTGGGTACTTCAGCCGACGAGCTGTTTCTCGATTACTTCGGGCTGAATCACCTCGGATGGTTGCGTGCGGTGATCTATGCCGGGCAGGACCAATTGCCCCAGCTCATTCATAGCATCCAACAGGCCGGGGGAATGCCCGGACTGCCCTTCGTTCCAGAGTTGATCGCCGGCCTCGGGATGGTCCCAAATGAATACCTCTTCTACTATTACGCCACGCGCCACGCAGTAGACAACATCAACCGTGCGCCTCAAACCCGGGGTGAGCAATTGGTAGTAGCGAATGACCGACTGTTTTCGGAGCTGCGGCAACTAGCCGAGCAGGGCAAACCGGAGCAACGAGAGGCCGTCTACGACGCCTACGTTCAGAAGCGCGAACAGACCTACATGGAGCGTGAGACTGGCTCCGGACACGGCTTGGCATTGGCCGAACCGCGGCTGGCGCAGGCTTTCGCACCCGGTGAGGGCTATGCCGGGGTGGCCCTGGACGCGATCGAAGCGCTCGCGGGGCGGGCGTCGCGCCAGATCATCCTCAACGTGCCGAGCGCGGGCGCAATGCCGGGTCTGCCCGATGATGCTGTGGTGGAGATTCCGACCTGGGTGTCGCGCCAGACGGTCCGGCCAATGGCCGTCAAGCCTTTGCCGCTGCATTGCCTGGGCCTGATTCAGGAGGTGAAGGCCTATGAGCGGCTAACTCTGGAGGCGGTTCAAAAGGGCAGTTATGCTTCGGCCGTCATGGCGTTGGCGCTTCATCCTTTGGTGTCGGACTACGCGACGGCACAGGCGATTGTGGATGACTACCAGCGCGAGCTGGGAGACCTTCTACCGGTGTTGAGATAGGCCGCAATGCGCTGCGATGTTCTCGTCGTGGGCGATTACAGCATTGATCTTATTTTTGCCGGCTTACCAGGCCTGCCTGAGTCGGGGCGGGAGGTGATCGGTAATCAATTTGCCCAGTTGCCGGGCGAGTCTTATACCAGCGCCGTGGCAATGCACCGGCTGGGTTTGCGCGTGGGGTGGGCGGCTGACTTTGGTTACGACGACTTGAGTGCGCTCGCCCTGCGATACGTGCGCGCCGAGGGTTTGGACGATGCTCTCTTCGTTCATCATAAGCGGCCCTATCGCCGGGTATCGGTAGCTGCTTCACTGCCAGACGATCGTGCATTCATCACCTATTACGACCCGGCCCCGGCTCGGCCTGCGGGCTTCAAGGCACTTATCACCACGACGGCACGCGCGCTGTACGTGCCGGGGTTCTACAGTGGGGTGCTGTTCGATGCGGCCCGCCTTCTGGTGCGCGCCAAGCGGATGCAATTGATCATGGATGGCAACCTGACGGCGGATCTGACGCTGGAGAGCCCAGGGCTGCGTAAGACGCTGCCCTATCTGGACGTCTTCTTGCCCAACGCCCTCGAGGCCCGCCACCTGACCGGTCAGGACGACCTCGAGCAAGCGGCACGCCAATTGGCGGCGCTGGGTCCTTTGGTAGTGGTGAAAAACGGGGCGATGGGCGCAATTGCTTGCCAGGCTGACCAGCTCTGGTACTCGCCGGCGCTGCCGGTGACACCCGTAGACACCACCGGCGCCGGTGATTGTTTCAGTGCCGGCTTTGTCAAGGCGCGACTGATGGGGCGGTCCGTAGCGGAATGTCTGCGATGGGCCAATATAGTGGGCGGGCTCTCCACCTTGGGCCTGGGCGGCACGGGCCGGTGTGTCACGGCAGAGGAAGTGGCGCGATGTATCGATGATCAAGAGAATGAGGGCTGGCGTAAGACATGACGGGCCGGGTGCCGCCGCACGCCGGTTGAGTCGACGCCGGAGGTCGCTCGGTTGGTTGTGAGTACGGGCCGATGTCCGTCCTGTGCATCCGAAGGTGATTCCCCACCGACTGCGACACCCCACGTCCGGCCTCGGTCAGGAGCCGAGCAGAAACATCGTGGGCTTCCCTTTCTACCGTGGACGCATCGCCGATGAGGAGGAAGGGCGATGGCAGAGACGCGGCGGAAGTTCGATGAGGACTTCCGGCAGGGTGCCATCGAGGTGGCCCGAAGAGACATTCGACGCGCTCGCATCGGT
>DATCXA010000453.1:0-7823 GCA_036566085.1 Propionibacteriaceae bacterium | reverse complement strand
GCTCGTCCGCTGCACCCAGCGCACCTGCCAGCGCGCCGAGCGCCAGCGCCTCGGGTGCTGCATTCAAGGCCTGCATGATTTCCGACTCGAACGGCTTTGATGACAAGTCGTTCAACCAGACGTCCTATAAGGGTCTGACCGACGCCAAGACCGAGCTGGGCATCCAGACCGGTCAGGTCGAATCACGAACGGCGTCCGACTATGCCAAGAACATCCAGTCCATGGTCGACGCAAACTGCAACGTCATCGTCACTGTTGGCTTCCTCCTGGGCGATGACACCCTCGCTGCGGCCAAGAAGAACCCAGACATCAAGTTCGCCATTGTCGATAACAATGATCCAAAGACCTACCCGGCGGTCAAGAATCTGAAGCCGCTGATCTTCAACACGGCGCAGTCGAGCTTTCTTGCCGGGTACCTGGCCGCGGGCATGAGCAAGACCAAGAAGGTCGGTACTTTCGGTGGCGCCAAGCTCCCCACAGTCACAGTCTTCATGGATGGCTTCAGCCAGGGCGTGGACTACTACAACAAGCAGAAGGGCACTGACGTCAAGGTCTTCGGCTGGGACGCGGCCAAACAGGATGGACAGTTCACCGGCGACTTCACCGACACTAAGGGCGGTCAGCGTACGGCACAGGGTTTGATCAGCCAGGGCGCTGACATCATCTTCCCGGTCGCTGGCTCAGCCGGCCTTGGCGCGTTGCAAGCGGCCAAAGCCAGCGGCGGCAAGGTCAATGGGATCTGGGTGGACACCGACGGATGCGTGAGCGCGGAGAGCTACTGCTCCAACATCATCACGAGCGTTTACAAAGGCATGGATGTAGCAGTCGCGGACGCGATCAAGGCTGCCAAGGATGGCTCGTTCTCCAATGAGCCGTACGTGGGCACTCTGGAGAATGAGGGCACAGGTCTGTCGCCGTTCCACGACTTCGACTCCAAGGTTCCCGCGGAGCTGAAGTCCGAGCTGGATGCCCTCAAGGCGGACATCATCAGCGGCAAGATCACGATCGAGTCCAAGTCCCAACCATCGGCATGACAGCCCCGGCATGATTGAGAGGTGACTCCAACTCCTGCCCCCGCGGCTGGAACAGGCCTCCGGCTGCGGGGGATCACCAAGCGGTTCGGCGAGCTGGTCGCCAACGACTCGATCGATCTAGACATTTCGCCCGGTGAAATCCATTGTCTGCTTGGTGAAAATGGGGCCGGCAAGACGACGCTGATGAATGTGCTGTACGGGCTGTTACAGCCCGACGAGGGCACGATTTCGATCAACGGTGTGGAGCATATCCCGGCCAATCCCAGGGAGGCCATTGCCGCCGGGATCGGCATGGTGCACCAGCACTTCATGCTGGTCGATGTCTTTACCGTTGCTGAGAACCTCATTCTCGGTCGGGAGGACAGCACGGGCGGCCTGCTCAACATGGGGCAGGCGCGGCGCACCGTACGACGGCTGTCGGAACGCTATGGCCTTGAGGTGGATCCCGACGCGGTGATCGAGGAGCTGCCGGTCGGTATCCAGCAGCGCGTCGAGATCTTGAAAGCGCTGGCCAATGATGCCAAATACCTGATCTTGGACGAACCTACGGCTGTGCTGACTCCGCAAGAGACCGATCAGCTGATGACGGTGATGCGTTCGCTCCGAGACGAAGGCAAGGCGATCGTCTTCATTACCCACAAACTGCGTGAAGTGCGAGAAATCGCAGACAAGATCACGGTGATCAGGCACGGCAAGGTAGTCGGTACCGCAAAGCCGACTGACTCCGAGTCAGACCTGGCAGAACTCATGGTGGGCCGGGCCGTGAGCTTGCTCGTGGACAAGAAGCCCGCCTCACCTTCAGCCGAACCACGATTAGCGATTAAAGGTGTTTTCGTAGCCAGGCCGAACGGGACGCTCGCTGTAGACGATCTTGATCTTGAGGTGTACGGCGGAGAAATCGTGTGCATCGCCGGCGTCCAAGGCAATGGCCAGACCGAGCTGGCCGAGGCGCTGCTCGGCCTGACACGGGTCGTCAAGGGAACCATCGAGCTTGACGGCAGGCGTCTGACCGGGTTGACACCGCGGGAGACCATTGACGCCGGCCTCGGGTTCGTCCCGGAGGACCGTAAGCAGGACGGCTGTGTCAGCAGCTTTACCGTTGCCGAGAATCTGATCTTGAATCATCACGAGGAGCATCCGTACGCGCGAGGCATCGCGCTGGATCTGTCGAAGGTGAAGCAGAACGCCGCCCACCGCATCTCAGAGTTCGACATCCGCACGCAGTCGATCGAGGCGACGGTTTCCTCGTTGTCCGGCGGCAATCAGCAAAAGGTCGTGCTGGCCCGCGAACTCTCTCGGTCGCTAGCGCTGTTGGTAGCCTCGCAACCCACTCGTGGACTTGATGTCGGGGCGATCGAATTCGTCCACAGGAGGCTGTTGGAGGAACGGGATCGTGGCACGGCAGTGGTGATCGTGTCGACGGAGCTGGACGAGGTCATCGCCTTGGCTGATCGGATTGCGGTCATGTATCGCGGCCGAATTGTTGGCATTGTGCCGCCGGACACCTCACGCGAGGTGCTGGGCCTCATGATGGCGGGGATCCCGACTGAGGAGGCTTTGGCGAGCGCTTCCATGACCACACTGGCCGAGGAGGACGCCGCCTTGGAGGCCAGCCTGGAAGAGGTGCCTCATGAGTCCTGAGCTGCGCCGGCGCCGGATCGCGATTCCATGGTCTGATGTGCTGATCACCATCGCATCGATCGTGCTGGCGTTCATCGTTGGCGCGCTGCTCATGATCATCTCCGACACGGAGGTTCGTGGCAAGTTTGCCTATTTCTTCGCTCGGCCCTCAGATGCACTGATCGCGTCCTGGGAGAAGGTCAGCAGCGCATACGCGGCGTTGATCAAAGGGGCGATTGGCGGCTACGGCCCGATCACCGAGACGACCGCCCAGGCGGCACCGCTGATTTGCGCCGGCCTTGGCGTAGGTCTGGCCTTCCGTGCGGGCCTTTTCAACATTGGTGCCCAGGGACAGGCGATCCTCGGCGCAATTGTGGCTGCCTACATCGGTTTCACCTGGCACTTGCCACCCGGTATCCACCTACTTGTGGCGATCCTCGGCGGGCTGCTCGGCGGTGCAGGGTGGGGAGGAGTTGTCGGCTGGCTGAAGGCGAGGACCGGCGCGCACGAGGTCATTGTGACGATCATGATGAACTACATCGCCGCCGGTCTGCTGGCCTACCTGCTCACTACCTCCGCCTTCCAGCGGCCAGGACGACCGGACCCGATTTCTCCCATCGTGGATTGGAACGCCACCATGCCGCGTCTGGAGGGTGGCCAACTGCATCTAGGTTTCGTGCTCGCCCTGCTTGCCGCGGTGGCGGTCTGGTGGATACTCGACCGCTCGACCACCGGATTCACCATCCGTGCTGTCGGTGCGAATCCAAGTGCTGCTGCGACAGCAGGCATGAGTGTGGCGCGCACGACGATAATCACCATGTGCTTGGCAGGCGCCCTAGCGGGGCTTGCCGGGATTCAGGCCGCCTTGGGTCCGAGTGCATCCGGACTGCCTGTGCCGCTCACCCAAGGGATCGTCGGCTCGATTGGCTTCGATGCGATTACCGTTGCCCTGCTCGGCCGGTCCAAGCCACTGGGCATTGTGCTGGCCGGCTTGCTGTTCGGCGCATTGCACGCGGGTGGCCTGGCAATGCAAAGCATTGCTCAGACGCCGCTCACCTTGACAACTGTGCTCCAGGCATTGATCGTGCTCTTCGTCGCGGCGCCCGCGCTAGTGACCAAGATCGTCCCCTTCCTGAAGCCTCGCAAGACTCGGGCGCTCGGGCCGGTTCCGGAGGGAGGGCTGGCGTGAGTCTCGACACCATCGAGCAGGCTCCTCCGCGGGCTCAGGGCGAGCGCGTCGAAACGACCCCGAGACGCCGACAGCGCATTTCCACCGGTGTCCTTATCGCCATCGTCGGTGTACTGCTTCTGATCGGTCTTGCATCCACCAGAGGCAGCGCGCGATTTGCCCTGTCCGATGCGTTTGATGTGGTGCAGCTGCCGACCGTGACTGTGCCTGGTTTTGCCACCGTGTTTGTCTGCGCCCTGCTCTGCCTCTCGGCTGCAGCCGGCTATCTATCCGGTCGAATGCGAGGTCCCTGGCCGGCGTTAGCGGGAGCGGTGGCCGGCTTGGCTGTCGTCATGGGATTTCTGACCTGGGCGGCATCTGGACGTGAGCTGCCATTCCCTGTCAGCAACCAGTTCGCTGGAACTTTGTCGCTGGCCACGCCCTTGGTCTTCGGGGCACTGTGTGGCGTGTTGTGTGAACGCTCAGGAGTGGTCAACGTATCGATCGAGGGTCAGTTTCTTTCGGCGGCCTTCGCGGCCGCCGTAGTGGGCAGTCTTACCCAGTCGGTAACGCTGGCCATGATTACTGCGGTGCTCTCGGGCCTCGCTATGGCTGCGCTGCTCGCTGTGTTCTCGATCAACTACCTGGTCAACCAGGTGGTGCTGGGCGTAGTGCTCAATCTGCTGGCTGTCGGCGTTACCGGCTTTCTTTTTGATCAGTTGGTGGAGCCGGCGTCAACCAAGTACAACTCCGCGCCGGTGCTCGAACCGATCCCCGTACCGGGCCTGTCCAAGATTCCGTTCTTCGGGCGGGTGCTGTTCGAGCAGAACGTTCTGGCGTATCTGGGGGCAATCTCGGTTGCCCTGGTCTGGCTGGTGCTCTACCGGACCACGTGGGGCTTGCGCATCAGAGCGGTCGGCGAGCATCCTGAGGCCGCAGACACCGTCGGCATCAGCGTGCGCGGAATCCGCTGGTCGGCAGTGCTGGCAGGCGGCATCTTTGGCGGCTTGGGCGGCTCCTTCTTCACCCTCGCCTCGACCGGATCATTTACAAAGGAGTTCACCGTTGGCAACGGCTTTATCGCGCTCGCTGCCGTGATCATGGGTCGCTGGCATCCGGTGCTGGCATCGATCATGTGCTTGTTCTTCGGCTTCGTGACCCAGATGGCATCTCAGCTGCAAACGCTGGAAACCCCGATGCCCAGTCAATTCCTGTTGATCTTGCCGTACGTCGCAACGATCATCGCCGTTGCCGGCCTCGTGGGCCGAGTTAGACCACCGGCAGCCGACGGTATTCCTTTCGAGAAGCAGTGACGTGCCGAAATGTGCCCTGAGCCTGATGAGATGCACCCTGAGTCTGATGAGATGCGCCCTGAGCCCGTCAAAGGGCATAGGACTGTCAACTGGAACCAGCTACGCGCCGCAGCGATCGAAGCCAGCCGTCACGCGTACGCGCCGTATTCCGGCTTCCCGGTGGGTGCAGCGGCCCTGGTCGATGACGGACGTATCGTCACTGGGTGCAATGTGGAAAACGCCTCCTATGGGGCCACCCTCTGCGCCGAATGTGGACTGGTCTCGGCGCTGCATGCCAGCGGCGGCGGACGGCTGATCGCATTTGCCTGCGTCGACGGGACGGGGTCCGTACTCATGCCCTGCGGTCGATGCCGCCAGCTGCTCTGGGAGCATGGCGGCGCAGAGTGCCTGGTCGATACTCCGACTGGCATTCAACCGATGAGCGACGTGCTGCCGCAGGCCTTCAGCGCCCGTGATCTTGCTAGGCGTCGATCATGAGTCTTGACCTGGAAGCGCTGCGAGCCTTCCCGAAGGTGTCACTCCATGATCACCTGGATGGTGGCCTCCGACCACAGACGATCATCGACCTGGCCACCGACAGCGGACATCCCTTACCTGCCGACAATGCCGATGATCTTGGTCAATGGTTCGCGGAGTCAGCGAACTCCGGATCGTTGGAGTGTTACCTGGAGACCTTCGATCACACCATCGCGGTCATGCAGACAGCGCCCAATCTGCGCCGGGTCGCCAGAGAGTTCGTCGAGGACCTGGCCGCAGACGGAGTGATCTACGGCGAGACACGGTGGGCCCCTGAACAGCATCTGAGTGACGGCTTAACCGAGGCCGGCGCAATCGAAGCCGTGCGCGACGGGCTAGCCGAGGGGATGGAGGCATGCCGCGATCAGGGGCACGAGATTGACGTACGCCAGCTACTCACTGCCATGCGGCAGTCTGAACCTGCTCGCGATATCGCGGAGCTGACGTTGCGTTATCGCCGCGACGGCGTCGCCGGTTTCGACATCGCTGGGCCAGAGAAGGGTTATCCGCCGTCGCGCTTTCTGGAATCCTTCCAGCTGCTGCGGCGTCAGAGTGCGTACTACACCATTCATGCAGGCGAGGCCGATGGGTGCGAGTCCATCTGGGAGGCGGTGCAGGTATGCGCAGCCAACCGGATCGGTCACGGTGTGGCGATCATTGAGGACATTCAGCACGGCACGCTCGGCGACTTCGCGGCATACGTCCGCAACGAACGGATCCCGCTCGAGATGTGCCCGTCCTCCAATGTGCAGACCGGCGCCGTGTCCTCGATCGCCGATCATCCAATTCATAGCTTGGATCGGCTGGGCTTCCGGGTCACGGTGAATCCCGACAACAGGCTGATGAGCGCGACCAGTATGACCAGGGAGTTCGCCCTCCTCGCCGATGCATTCGACTACACGTTTGCGGATGTGGGCAGGCTGAGCGTCAACGCCGCCAAGAGTGCCTTTGCGCCGTACGAGGTACGCAGGGCCCTGGTGCAACGCGTTACGGCGGCTGGCTAGATCGCTTTCTGGCTTGAAACACCGGGGAGCGGAGGAGCGGGCCGGGCTAGGGTTTAGCCCATGACTTCGCGTGTCCTAGCCGCAGTGGCGTGGCCCTATGCGAACGGCCCGCGCCACATCGGTCACGTCTCCGGCTTCGGGGTTCCCTCAGACATCTTCGCGCGCTACATGCGGATGAGCGGGCACGACGTCTTGATGGTGTCGGGGACCGATGAGCACGGCACGCCGATCTTGGTCCAGGCCGAGCGGGAAGGGCTGACGCCCCGCGAGACTGCGGACAAGTACAACCGGGTGATCGTCAACGACCTTCGTGACCTTGGTCTGTCCTACGACCTCTTTACACGGACCACCACCATCAACCACTACGCGGTGGTCCAAGATCTCTTTCTCGGACTCCATCGAAACGGCTATGTGGTGCCCAAGATCACGATGGGAGCGGTGAGCCCATCAACCGGACGGACCTTGCCGGATCGTTACATCGAGGGCACCTGTCCGATCTGCGGCTACCCCAGTGCCCGCGGTGATCAGTGCGACAACTGCGGCAACCAACTGGACCCGATCGACTTGATCAACCCTGTCTCAAGAATCAACGGGGAGACACCCAAGTTTGTCGAAACCGAGCACTACCTCCTTGACCTCCCGGCGCTCGCGGGGTCGCTCGGGAAATGGCTGAGCTCACGTACCGACTGGCGGCCGAACGTGTTGAAGTTCAGTCAGAATCTGCTGGAGGATCTGCGGCCGCGAGCGATCACTCGTGATCTTGACTGGGGTGTGCCGGTACCGCTGGACGGCTGGCGCGATCAGCCGATGAAGCGGCTCTACGTGTGGTTCGACGCTGTTATCGGCTACCTCTCTGCGTCGGTGGAGTGGGCCAAGCGCAGCGGCGATCCGGACGCCTGGAAGCAGTGGTGGATCGACCCGGAGGCGCGCAGCTACTACTTCATGGGCAAGGACAACATCGTCTTCCACACAGTGATTTGGCCAGGGATTCTGCTTGGTCACAATGGCGAGGGTGATCATGGAGGTACGGTTGGGCCGCTCGGTGAGCTCCGCTTGCCCGACGAGATCGTTTCCGCCGAGTACCTGACCATGAGCGGCTCAAAGTTCTCCACGAGCCGCGGCAAGGTGATCTACGTCGGCGATTTCTTGCGCGACTTCGGGCCGGATG
>DATCXA010000442.1:0-2900 GCA_036566085.1 Propionibacteriaceae bacterium | reverse complement strand
GATCCCGCCGGTCTCGCCGGTCTCATCAGAAAGCTGGACTTGTTGCCGGTGGGCAGCCTCCGTCGCCACCCCCGCAGCGACAGGTACGGGCTCCTCCGACTGCACAAGTCCTGGACCGCGTGCTCTGCGTGGTGGCTGCTCGGCCAGCAGCAGCGCCAGCCGATCGCTGATCAGCCGGGCCAATTCGACATCCGCCTTCTGCCGATATCCCATGTTGAGAAGCTAAGGACGCAGCGCGACCTCGTACGCGCGCTCGAGGTTCTGTGGACGGCGCTCGATGCAGGCTCCGGCTTGGGGATAACGACAGCTCGCAGCAGGCCGCGATGCAGCTTAGGTCCGCGGCGACACAACGATCCCTAGGGTTCCTGGACCGACATGAACACCCAGCACAGCACTTACTTCCGAAATCACTATGTCACCCGCCGCTACTCGGCCGCTCAGCCGATCAGCCAACCGTCGAGCGCCATCGGGGTTATCGAGATGATGCACCGCGACATCCACCGCCCCATTCCTGACCGCGGCCTTGCTGAGCGCGTTCAGGCTCAATTCCGCCAGCCGAGTCAATGCCTTGGACTCAGTTCTGACCCGCTCGCAGGGTCGAATCTCTCCGTCAACAACGGTCAGCAACGGCTTCACCGCCAGCGCCGAACCGACCAAGGCAGCCGCGGTACCGATCCGGCCGCCGCGCCTCAAGTACTCCAAGCTGTCGACATAGAAGAATGTCGTCGCGGCAGCGGCCCGCCGACGGACCGTCGCGGCCACCTGCTGCGGCGCTGCACCTGAGCGCGCCACCTCAGCCCCGCTCAACACCGCAAAGCCCGCCGCCATCGCCAACGTCATGGTGTCAACCACGATGATCGGGATGTCGACCGAGGCAGCGGCTACTTGTGCCGCACCACAGGTTCCGGAGATTCTGCTGCTGAGATGGACCGAAACGATGGCCTGATAACCAGCTCCAGCTAGCTCGGCGTAGGTCTTGCCAATCACCTCGGGAGTGGGCCGTGAGGTGCTCACCTGCCGTCCGGCTCGCAGCGCGCCGGCCACGTCCCGGGGCAGTACTTCTGATTCAGGGCGACTAATGTCGTCGATCACAACCTGCAATGGAATGATCGAGACGTCCGCGCGAGCAGCCTCAGCTGGGTCGAGAGACGACGTCGAGTCAGTCACCACTGCGACGCCAGCCATCTGCTCAGCGTAGGACGATGCAAACTCACCGGTTGCAGACCTCGGGGATCGCCCCGCTCATTGTCGGGAGGAAAAGCAAAGACCGAATGAGTGATCACACCGAACGCGTCTGGCGCGCTGGGCCTGCGACCTTGGTTGTGGTCTCGGCTTTTACCTTGGCCGCTGCGGTAATCGTGCCTGTTCTCGCGTACCTGATCTACCGGAACGGCAGTGCGCCATGGCTGCCGGCTCTGTTGATCTTGCTTACTGTGCTGGCACTGCTCTACGCCTGGCGCTTCGGATTCCATCCGCGGCTACGGGTGACCGATCAGAACGTCGAGATCATCAACCCGTTCCGCCGGCACAGCTTCGCATGGAACGACATAACCGTGATAGCCCCGGGTGAAAACGGTCTGCTCATCGGTTCGGACGACGACGCAGCGGAAGCGTGGTGCATACAAAAGTCCAATTTCGCCAGCCGACGCGGGCGAGCTACCCGAGCTGACCGAATCGCCAATCAGCTCCTTGACGTGGTGGAGCTTTACGATCCCCCATTCGAGATCGAAGAGAGCGAGCTACGCATCCGCCGGGCGCGCCCCGACGAAAGCCGCCTACTCGCTCGGCTGGAACGTGCGGCGAGCGAAGATGCGCTGGTTCACATATTTCCGCCTGAGCAGTATCCCTATCCCGCTGCCGCAATCGTCCGGCGCTGGCGCCAGGTGCTGCGCAGTCGGCTCATGCGCGCCTACCTCCTCGAGCTGTCTGAGGGCCCCATTGGCTACGTTGCCTTCGACGGGGATACGGTCCACCATCTCGGCGTCGTACCGGAGCAGACGCGGCGTGGTTACGGTTCCGAGCTGCTGGAGTTCGCATGCGCAGAGATCTACGCCGGAGGCGCGCGGGAGGCGTACTGCTGGGTGCTGGCCGACAATCATGTCGCTCGGGCCTTCTACAGAGCCGTCGGCTGGACAGAGACCGGAGAACGACAAAGTTCTGAGTACCCACCGCATCCCCAGTGCCTGCAATTGATGCGCAGGAATCCGCATGCCCCGCGGCGGAGCCTCTGAGGGGCAGTGGGGCTTCCCATGGTGAAATGACCAAGGTGAGCGGCTTGTCGGCACCAGGCATCCTGGCGCGGTGACGATCAGCCCGCCACGCCGCCCCGGGGCTCGGCCCATTGCTACCACCTGGGACAGTCAACTATCGCGTCCCAGGTTTCACGGTGTGCTATTCACCATCGCCGGATTGGCCCTGCTCCCGGCACTGGCGGCGACAATCATGCGGCTGTCCCCACCAAACGATGATGCCAGCGCTCAGCTAGCGGCCTTCATTCCCTACGGGCTCATTGGCTACCTTGTGGCGCTGTGCTGCCTGCTGGTCGCGCTGGTGCGGGCCAGACACCGCGTGGTGCTCGCAGTGATCACCATAGGCGTTGCGGCGTTGACTGCCTGTCACCTGGTCTGGCTGGCACCATTGTTCGTCAATGATCATCGAGCCGCGGTGACGCCAGAATTCCGGCTCATGAGTTTGAACACGCTCCACGGTGCGGCGGACCCCCGCGCTGTCGCTAAACACGCAGCACGGGCCGATATCGTGATCTTGGTCGAAACCACACCTGCCATTCTGGAGGCCTTGAAGCCATTCGGGTGGGATAAGCGTTTTCCATACTCGTTGGGGGATCTGAAGGATGGTTCTTTCAACACTGCGGTTTACTCGCGCTTTCCACTGAGCCATAG
>DATCXA010000439.1:0-3099 GCA_036566085.1 Propionibacteriaceae bacterium | reverse complement strand
AGTTGGCGATACAGCACCAGTCCTGCACCGACAGGACCCTCTGTGCCGTTGAACCACCCGACCGACTCACTGCGCCACTCATTCTTGACCTGTCCCCACGCTGGCGTCTGGAGGAAGCTCACCGAGGGTTGGGCAGCGTTGAACTCCCGATGCCGATCTGCCTCGATAGTGCGTACCGAAAGAGCCACAGGTGCGAATGTAATACCCGATGCCGCCGGTCGCTGGACCCTCTCAAAACCTCCGTTGACCTGGGTTCTTACGTTTCGCACGGCCGAACAAGCCGTTGTGGCGACTTTCTCATATGGCGCAGAGCCGAAGCCGACCCATAATGCACGATAGGCGAGTACCGTTCAACTGTGGTTTCGGGCTGCCCGGAATAGGCCCAACGCATCGGCCCCTGCGTTTCCCCGCGCGGGTAGGCCCCATCCCCTGTGCGGACCGCCTATTCCGGGTTAAACCTGCGTCGTCGGCGCCCCCTGTGAAATCGGCCCGTAAATCGGCCCTGCGAATTCGGCACTGCCAAATCGGAAGCGTGATCAACAAAGTTCCTCGCTGGTGCAGAAGTGCTTGTGCAGCAAATGCCCGTTCGCGCCGAGCGCAAATATGTCGATCCGGTTTTCGCCCCACGATGCGGCCGCAGGGGTGTCATCGATGCCGCCGCCGATCGTCTCCCAGCGAGTCCAACTCCTTCCATCCCAGGATCGATGCTGCAGGGTGTTGTTGTCGCCCTCCCGGAACAGATCAAGCCGGCGCAGTCCCCACGATGAGACGGCAACGTCGGATTGGAGTTTGCCACCAAGATCGACCGCTGGCAGCCAGGTGGAGCCGTCGTACGACCTTTGGTACAGATGGTTGTCGCTGCCGCGGAAGAAGACGTCGATCAAGTTGGGCCCCCGGGAAACCGCTGCCGGTGCGCCCTCCAGGTCGCCGCCAAGCCGTTCGAACTCACTCCATTCGAGTCCGTTCCACGATTTGTGGTAAAGCGCGTTGTCCCCGCCTCTGACGAAGACATCCAGCCGATTCTCTCCCCATGACGCCACCGAAGGGCTCGATGCGAGATAGCCGCCGAGTGGGTACTGGCCCACCCACATTCCAGCCCAGGCTCTCTGCCAGAGCTGGTTGTCGGTGCCTCGAAAGAAGACGTCAAGCCGGTTCGGCCCCCAAGCGACCGCACCAGGGCTGCCCACCATCGCGGGACCAAGATCCTCAGACGGATACCAGGTATTGCCGTCGTACGCCTGGTGCAGCAAGGTCTGGCCTGGGGCCTGAGCAAAGACGTCCAGCCTGCTGACGCCCCACGAAGTCACGCTCGGTGCCGAGGTGAAGGAACCGCCGAGATTTTCCCATTCGGTCCACTGCGAGACGGTTGGTGTCGGCGACGGAGTCGGTGACGGCGTCACCGACATGGTCGGAATCGTGGCCGGGGTCGCGGCCGGAGCGGCTGGCCGCAGTATCACGACGAGGCCAATACTGGCGACCAGCAACACCGCGCTGCCCAGGATCGCTGGCAACCACCATCGGCGGTGGGCTTTGATCATGGCGAGCAGCATGACTTAGCACATTACGCCGAGTTGTCAGCGACTGTGGTCGTCATAGCGACCATCGACGCTGGCAAGTCGGAGACATCAGGAGGTTTTCTCGAGGAATAGGTGCTTGTGCAAGAGCTGTCCCTGGGTGCCTAGCGCGAGTAGGTCGATCCGGTTCGGTCCCCAAGAGACCGCCGCCGGAGTGTCACTGATCCCCGTGCCGATCGCCACCCAGTCGGTCCAGTCCTTCCCGTCCCAGGATCGATGCTCCAGGGTGTTGTCGTCTCCTTTGCGGAACAGATCAAGCCGATCCGGACCCCAGGAGGACACGGCAATGTCGGAATGGAGTCCGCCGCCGAGGTCGATGAGTTCCCGCCACTTTGTGCCCTTGTATGACATCTGGTAAAGGTGGTTGTCGCGGCCGCGGAAGAAGACGTCGATCAAGTTCGGCCCTCGTGCGATGGCCGCAGGCGCACCCTCTAGGTTGCCGCCGAGCCGCTCGTACCCGCTCCAGCCGATGCCGTCCCATGATTTGTGATACAGCGCGTTGTCACTGCCCCTGACGAAGACATCCAGCCGATTTGGCGCCCCAGACGAGACGGCGGGGCTCGATGTCAGGAACCCGCCCAGCGGGAAGTAGCCCATCCACCCCCCGTTCCACTTCTTCTGCCATAGCTGGTTGTCGGCCCCACGAACGAAGATGTCGATCCGGTCCGGGCCCCGCGCCACCGCTGCCGGTCCACCAAGAACAGAGGGACCAAGATTCTCAACTGGAGACCATTTCGTGCCGTTGAAGGCTCGGTGCAGCAACGTCTGGCCGGGACCTCGGAGGAAGACATCCAGCCTGTTCGCACTCCAGGCCGTAACGCTGGGTCCGGCGTTGAAAGAGCCGCCAAGATCATCCCAGCCGCTCCACTGTAGGACGGTTTCGGATGTAGCTGAAGAGGCAGTCTGTGGCGGCGGCACCGACGGACCTACGGGCGCTGCGATGGCGCGTACGTCGTGCCGCGCGATCAAGACCAGCCCGGTTCCCACGAGCAGCACCACAGCGCTACCGAAGATCAACGGCCACCACCAGCGACGACGGGTGTTGATCTTGTGGGGAAGCACGCAAGCACCCTATCCCTAACAACATCAACTTGTCAGCCGCCAAGATGATCACAAGTCAGTTACGTGATGATGATCTTGCTGAGCAGGATGATCACGAATTGATTACTTCGCAATGATCTTGCCAGGGTTGAAGTTGCGGCCTGGATCCATTGCGGTGAAGAGCCCATCGATCATGTGCATACCAGGAGCCGAAATGTCCTGCTCCAGCCAGGCCGCATGCTCGGTGCCGACCGCGTGGTGATGTGAGAGTGTTCCATCGGAGTCGACGAACGCCTGCTGGATCGCGTTCTTGAGCGGCTCGTACTGCGCCAGGGGGTCGACGCCGTCGTGCTTGAAGGCGAAGGTGAAGTACAGGCAGGCGCCGGAGTGGTAGGAGTGCGACAGATGGCACATGATCCAGCCCGGTACGCCGAGCCGCGCGTACACCTTCTCCGCAGCCGCGTTCACGTTCTGGTAGAGCGGC
>DATCXA010000438.1:0-2580 GCA_036566085.1 Propionibacteriaceae bacterium | reverse complement strand
CGGCGACGATGATCAAATCAAGAGCTTCTACCGCGACATGGTGTTGAGCCGCCGGGTCGACGCTGAGGCGACCGCCCTGCAGCGCCAAGGCGAATTGGGGCTATGGGCCTCATGCTTGGGCCAGGAGGCGGCCCAAGTTGGTTCGGGACGGGCGCTCGGCAAGCAAGACTTCGTTTTCCCCACCTATCGAGAGCACGGCGTGGCCTGGTGTCTGGGTGTTGATCCTGTGCAGCTGCTGGGTTTGTTCCGCGGAGTTGATCTTGGTGGTTGGGATTCCCAGCAGAGCCGCTTCCACCTCTACACGATCGTCATTGGGGCGCAGGCCCTGCATGCCACCGGCTACGCCATGGCGGTGGAACGCGACGGTCTGGTCGGCACGGGCGATCCCGATCGCGATATGGCGGTGATTGGCTACTTCGGGGACGGTGCCAGCAGCGAAGGCGACGTCAATGAGGCCTTTATCTTTGCCAGTTCCTACAACGCGCCCATCGTCTTCTTCTGCCAGAACAACCAATGGGCGATCTCCGAACCGTTCGAACGGCAATCGAGAATTCCCTTATATCGCAGGGCTTCTGGCTTCGGTTTTCCTGGCGTACGCGTCGATGGCAATGATGTGCTTGCGGTCTATGCGGCTACGACGGCGGCACTCGAGCGAGCCCGTAGCGGCAGCGGCCCGTCCTTGATCGAGGCGTACACCTATCGCATGGGCGCCCATACGACCTCCGATGATCCGACGAAATACCGGCTCGCCGACGAGCTCGAGCATTGGCGGCTGAAAGATCCGATTGAGCGAGTTCGGGCTTATCTGACCCGCAGTGGCAGCGGCGACGAGGCGTTCTTTGCCGACGTTGAGGCCGAAGCGTCCGACTATGCGGCCGACCTCCGAGCCCGCTGCCTGGCTCTTCCGGATCCCAACCTGCTGGATCTTTTTGATCATGTGTACGCCGAGCAGACCCCTTATCTGGCCGAGCAGAAGGCGAAGTATGCCGAGTACCTCGCAACCTTTGAGGATACCGGCCCGGAGGCTGGCGAAGGGTCGCTAGAGCCGCAGCCTGCCTACGGCGGAGGTGTGCACTGATGACCGCGCTGACCATGGCGAAGGCACTCAATGCTGGCCTTCGCAGAGCTCTGGAAGCCGATCCCAAGGTCGTTATTGCCGGCCAGGACGTCGGCAAGCTCGGCGGAGTCTTTCGGGTCACCGAGGGCCTCCAGAAGGACTTCGGCGAGCATCGAGTGATCGATTCACCCCTTGCAGAATCCGGCATCGTTGGCACCGCCATCGGCATGGCGCTGCGCGGCTATCGACCAGTGTGTGAGATCCAGTTCGATGGATTCGTCTTCCCTGCTTTCGATCAGATAGTCACCCAGGTTGCCAAGCTGCATTTTCGATCTAGGGGAATGCTGCGCATGCCGCTCGTGATTCGGATCCCCTACGGCGGAGGCATCGGCGCGGTCGAGCACCACAGCGAGTCCCCAGAGGCCTACTTCTGCCATACGCCGGGACTGAAGGTCGTGACATGCTCCAATCCCGCAGACGCCTACTGGATGATTCAGCAGGCCATCGCCTCAGACGACCCGATCATCTTTCTAGAACCCAAGCGGCGCTATCACGAGCGAGCTGAAATCGACGAGGCAGGAACCCCGCCCCCGCTGCACTCGGCACGCGTCGTTCGACGCGGCACCGACGTCACGTTGGTCGGGTACGGACCGATGGTCAAGACCTGTCTGGCTGCGGCGGAGGCGGCTAGCGAGGAAGGTCATGATCTTGAAGTGATCGACCTCCGGACCCTGTCGCCACTAGACATGGCGGTGGTCGATGAGTCGGTACAGAAGACCGGTCGGGTAGTCACGGTGCACGAAGCTCAGCTCAATCTTGGGCTGGGCGCTGAGCTCGCTGCCCGGATTTCTGAACAGTGCTTCTATTCCTTGGAAGCGCCGGTGCTACGGGTTGCCGGCTTCGATACGCCATATCCGCCGAGCCGGGTCGAGGAGGAGTACCTTCCTGATCTTGATCGGATACTGGACATGGTAGATCGCTCGCAGGCCTACTGACGGGGGTGTAATGGCGTTGCAGACTTTCCGGCTGCCCGATCCTGGTGAGGGTCTGGTCGAAGCCGACATCGTCACATGGCGAGTTGGCGTCGGTGATGAAATCAAGATCAATGACATTCTGGTCGAGGTCGAGACCAGCAAGTCGCTGGTTGAGCTTCCCAGTCCGTACGCCGGTACTGTCACCGAGCTCCTGGTGAACGAGGGCGACACAGTCGATGTCGGCACGCCGATCATCTCCATCGACGACGGCGTTGATGGCGCACAACCCACTGAAGCCAGCGGGGACGAGGAGGATGTCAAGACTCCGAATCTCGTTGGCTACGGTCCCAGCACAGGCACGGCAAAGCGACGCCCGCGGCGTGCCGGCGGTGATGGGCCGGTAGAAGCCCATGATCGGGTCGCCGACACCTTCTCAGTCCATGCTCCGGTGTCGCGGCGGGCGGATGATCGTGAGCCATTGCACGCCGAACGGGATACGCCGACCGGCGCCCCGCTTCCTGGACCGGGTGAAGCAGCACCGGCACACAC
>DATCXA010000427.1:0-13849 GCA_036566085.1 Propionibacteriaceae bacterium | reverse complement strand
CCGCCGATGCCAACAAGCGCATCAACTCCTGTCGTTGGGGTAACGGCCATGATCGAACCAGCAACGTCACCATCAAGCAGGAATCGAATGCGGGCACCCGCCGCACGGATTGAGGCGACCAGGTCTGCGTGTCGTGGCCGATCGAGCACGCAGACCGTAAGGTCGGAGATTGTGCGATCGCTCGCCTCGGCGATCTTGGCGAGGTTGTCCGCTATCGGCGCATCAAGATCAACATCCGAGGCGGCGTGTCCAGGTACGACGAGTTTTTGCATATAGACAGCAGGCCCAGGTGAAAACATCGTGCCGCGGGAGGATACACCGATGATGCTGACGGCGTCGGGCAGACTCTTGGCGGTCAAGGTGGTGCCATCCACAGGATCGACCGCGATGTCCCATTCCTGTCCGGAACCATCACCGACTCGCTCACCGTTGTAGAGCATCGGGGCTTGATCTTTCTCGCCCTCACCGATCACCACGATGCCGTTCATCCGGACCGAGCCGAGCACCGGGCGCATGGCGTCAACGGCGGCTCCGTCCACTTGGTTCTTGTCGCCGAAGCCCATGTACCGCGAGCAGTTGATCGCAGCCGCCTCAGTAGCCCGTACCAATTCGAGTGCGAGATTACGGTCAGGATCTGGCGCTACGCGTTCCCTCGTCCTGGGTTGAGTCACTGTTGCCATCTGCCCACTCCTCGTGTCATCCCTCGTGCCGTGGTCGTTGCGATACCTCACTCGACCTGGACCCAATCCAGCGTGCGTGTCACAGCCTTCTTCCAACCCTCATACCCTGCTGCGCGCTCGTCCTCGCTTATTTGCGGAGTCCAGCGCTGGTCTTCCAGCCAGTTCTCTCGAAGCTCAGCGGCTGAGGACCAAAACCCCGTTGCCAGCCCGGCGGCGTACGCGGCTCCTAGCGCGGTTGTTTCGGGCACCACAGGCTTGCTCACCTCGACGCCGAGTGTGTCGGCCTGGATCTGCATACAGAGTTTGTTTGCGGTCACGCCGCCGTCCACCTTGAGCTCGTCGAGTTGGACGCCGGCATCCTTCTCCATGGCCTCCATCACGTCGCGACTCTGGTAGCAGATTGCTTCCAAAGTTGCGCGGGCAATGTGTTCCCGGGTATGGAAGCGGGAGAGGCCGACGATGATGCCCCGGGCGTCAGAGCGCCAGTAGGGCGCAAAGAGCCCGGAGAAGGCAGGAACGAAGTACATCTGTGCAGCGCTGTCGACCTGGCTCGCCAGCGTTTCAATCTCTGATGCGTCCTTGATGATCTTGAGCTGGTCCCGCAGCCATTGCACGGCGGACCCGGTGACGGCGATCGAACCTTCGAGCGCGTAGACCGGCGGGGCGTCGCCAAACTGAAAACAGACGGTGCTCAGTAGGCCATTAGCTGAGCGGCAGAGCTTTTCGCCGGTGTTAAGCAGCAAAAAGTTGCCGGTGCCATAGGTGTTTTTCGCCTCAGCTTCACTCAAGCAAACCTGTCCAACCATGGCTGCCTGCTGGTCACCGAGGTCTCCGCCGATCATGACTTCGCCGCCGAAGGGCCCGTCTGGGCGGGTGCGCTGGTACGCGGTGGCGTGGGAAGACGGCACGATGGTCGGCAGCATCGGCCGCGGAATGCCGAAGAAGCTCAGCAGCTCTGTATCCCAGTCAAGGGTCTCCAGATCCATCAACATGGTGCGGCTGGCATTTGTCACGTCCGTGATGTGTTGGCCCCCGTCAACGCCTCCGGTGAGGTTCCACAACAGCCAGCTGTCCGTGGTACCGAAAATGGCCTCGCCTCGCTCGGCGGCCTGGCGTACGCCGTCAACATTTTCCAAGATCCACTGGAGCTTGCCGGCTGAGAAGTAAGGAGCTGGAGGGAGACCGGCTCGGTGCCTGATTACCTCCCCCCGGCCGTCGCGATCCAGTGCAGTTGCGATCTTGTCCGTACGGGTGTCCTGCCAGACGATGGCGTTTCCGTACGGCTCACCAGTGGTCGGATTCCAGACGAGCGTGGTTTCACGCTGATTGGTGATGCCGAGGCCGACAAGATCACCTGCCGCCAGTCCACGGCGGGCTAGGGCCTGCTGCACGACCTCCTGGGTGCGTTCCCAGATCTCCAGCGGATCGTGCTCCACCCAACCCGCCTGAGGCATGATCTGTTGGTGTTCGAGCTGATACTTGGCAACTTCGCGCCCTGAGTGATCGAAGATCATGCAGCGAGTGCTTGTCGTACCCTGGTCGATTGCAGCGACGAAGTCGGCCATGGCCGAACACTAGTCCTTCAGGCATCCGCTGGAATATCACCTGCTTTGCCGCCGCCCTCGAAACCTAGATGCAACATGGACCACTTAAGCTTTTGGCCGTGTCCGTGAGCCAGGCTCCGGGAAATATTGAACGGGACCCGCCCGGATACCCACGCGAGTGGGAAGCTGACGTGCTGCTCGCGGACGGCGGTGTGGCGCACTTGCGTCCCATCCGGCCGTCCGATGCGGGGAGGCTCATCGCCTTTTACGATCGCGTTTCCCCGGAGTCGAAGTATCTCCGCTTCTTCGCCCCATATCCGCGGCTGAGTGATCGCGATGTCAAGCGGTTCACCGAGGTCGACTATGCGGACCGAGTGGCGTTCATCCTCACCCTCGGCGATGAAATGATCGCCGTCGGCCGATACGACCGGGTCGAAGATGATCATGCTGAGGTGGCCTTCTTGATTGAGGACGCCCATCAAGGGCGCGGGATTGCCCAACTACTCCTGGAGCACCTTGCCCAAGCGGCACGAGAACGCGGCATCAACCGATTTGTCGCCGAAGTGCTGCCGGAGAACCGGCGGATGGCCAGGGTGTTCGCTGACGCCGGCTACCGGGTCACCAAGGGTATTGAGGATGGCGTGCTCGCAGTGGAGTTTCCGATCTTGCCCACCGACACCTCCGTCGGCGTTATGGAACGCCGGGAACATCGCGCAGAAAACGTGTCGATGCAGCGATTGCTTACTCCGGAACGGATCGTCGTCTACGGGCCAAGTGATCGAATCCAGGGCTTGATCAATTCAATGCTGCGCGGCGGTTTTCACGGCGAGATCATGGCGGTGACCAGCGATGGTTTCGAAGTGGCGGGCGTCACTGCAGCTGCATCGATCGGCGACGTACCCGGTCGGCTTGATCTGGCGCTCGTTTCGGTGCCCACCAGCCAGCTCGGCACGGTTGTCATCGAGGCCGCGCACAAGGGTGCCCACGGCATCGTTGTGCTGACCGGCACCGGCTACGCCCCCGGTGACAACCTTCAGATCATCAATTTGGCTCGGGCATACGGCGTCCGGGCGCTTGGCCCGGATGCCCTCGGATTGATCAACACTGATCCGACGGTTCGACTCAACGCCACACCTGGACCAATGCCGCGGGCCGGGGGAGTAGGGATGTTCTGCCAGTCGGCGGCCGTTGGAGTGGCCCTGTTGAACCACGCCATTCGCAACGACTTGGGGTTGTCGTCCTTCATCAGCACCGGTGATTACGCCGATGTCACTGCAAACGATGTGATGCAGTACTGGGAAGACGACGAATCCACCCGCGCCTGTTTGCTGACGCTCGATTCAATCGGTAACCCCCGGAAGTTCTCCCGGATCACTCGGCGTCTGGCCCGCAAGAAGCCGGTTGTGGTGTTTGCGCCGGGCCGCACCCAGCGCGCCGATCATGCTGGTGTACGAGGCGGGCTCGGTCATGCTCCAGCGGAGGCAATCGATGCCCTCTTCCGGCAGGCCGGGGTGATGGTCGTGCACAGCCGCGGTGAAATGATCGACATTGCCAAGATCGCGGCGCGACAGCCGCTGCCGTCCGGCCGCAGGGTCGGGATCATCACTAATTCGCTGACACTCGCGCAGCAACTCATGCAAAAGATGGAGTCGGTCGGGTTACTTCGCGACGCACAGCCGAAGCTGCTCGAGCCGGAGGCGGATTTCGCTGCGTTTGTCACGGCGGCGCGCGAGGCACTGGCAGATCCGCGTTACGACTCTGTGGTGTGCGCGGCGGTCAATGCCTTCGAGCAGGGCACAGACGAGGTCATTCTTGGTCTTGAGCAGGTTGCCGCAGACACCAGCAAGCCGCTGGTTGGGGCGTTCTTGGATTTTCACCCGCCCTTGATGAGCAGCGGTGAGCCCGATACTCCAGGATTGCTGCCGAGGTTTGACGGATCAGTCGATGCCATCCAGGCGTTATCGGCCCTCACCGCGTACGCCGAGTGGCGGGATCGGGACCATGGAGCGGTGCCGATACTGGAGGTCGACACGCAAGCGGCCAGACGAGTGGTCAACCGCATCCTGTCGGCGCAACCGGGGGGACGGGAGCTAACCGATGCCGAGACTGCTGAGTTGTTGCGGACGTACGGAATCAACCTCGTGCCACAGTTCGCCGTCTCAAGCTTGAGCGAGGCGATCACGGCTGCCGATCAGCTGGGCTGGAACGTCGTGTTGAAGGCCACTTCCGCAGCTGTGCGTGGTCGGCCTGATCTGGCGAGCGTGCATCGAAATATCGACACCCCAGCGGAGATGACCGATGCATGGAACGATCTGCAGCGGCTGGTGTGCGAGATCGGACTCCCCGACGCCGATGACCTTTCGGTCGCCAAGCCCGTGGTCCAGCTGATGGCTCCGCCCGGCGTGTCGTTGATCATCACTGGTCGTGAGGATGCCGCTTTCGGCCCGATCATCTCGCTCGGCCTTGACGGGATCGCGAGTGAGCTGCTCGGCGACACCGTTTACCGAGTGCCACCGTTGACGACGGTCGACGCCGCCGAGATGGTTCGGGATCTCAAGGCCGCCCCCACGCTGCTCGGCCGTCACGGAGCACCCGGAGTCGACATTGCCGGAATCGAGGACCTGCTGCATCGGGTCGCACAACTGTCTGATGCAATTCCACAGCTGGCCTCGGTGGCGCTTCGGCCCTGCGTTGCCTCAGTCAACTCCATTGCGGTGTTAGGTGCGCGGGTCTTCATAGCGCCCACAGCCGATCAACGTGATCCACTGGCTCGCGTTCTGTAGACAATCACGAGCGACGCCCTGCGAGCGTCGGGAATCGCGCGGCGCCGTGCTGAGGAGAAGGCGCTTTCTTCTGCGAGCGACGATGAAGTAGGCGGACTCGACGCGCGATGCGCGAGCAGGGGACAGACAAACAGAGCGCGGTTGTCGGTGCTGCGTGGCAGGATGATCGGCATGAGGATTGGCTCCACTAGGAAAGATCTGCGCACCGAAATTGATGCCTGCGGATACTTCCCCGAGTTCGTCGAGGATGCGATGATGCTCGCCCTTGGCGACGAGGAGCTGGTGGATTTCGTGGTGCACCATGAGCCGACCTTCAATCGTGACGAGATTCATCGCCACGTCACGGTGCTCGCACTGACCCCGAGCCGGCTGGTGATCGGGCATACCGATGATCAGCCTGCCGAGCCGCCGACGCCGGGCATCTACGCAGCTTCCTCGACCGAATCTGTGGCGTTGAACAAGATCAACACCGTTGCGCTGACCCGCGTCGTTAACCAGCCGGAGGCGTACCAGGCCGGTTCGGAGGACGTCTTCGAGACCTGGCTGACTGTCGGCTGGGGAGCGGTACGCCGCATCGACCTCGAACTGGCGACATGTAACGATCCGCAGTGCGAGGCTGACCACGGGTACACCGGAGCGCTGGTCGGCGACGACCTCACGGTCCGGATGAGCGCGGCAGCTGACGGCCCGGATCGCGTCGCTCGCCTCGTCCGGTTTGCCAGCTCGCTGCAGCGAGCGGCCGCGGCATGAGCTCACCCTTGCTGGGGAGCTCTTCGCCGTGGGCCGAGCAGCGCGCGAACTCCGACCAACCCAACTCGGACCAACCCAACTCTGATAAACCGATGCCGGCGAGCCAGTCACTTCCCGAGATGGTTATTCCGGCCTACCGGTCTACAACGCTTGGTGAGCTGATGCCGAGCATCGGGGCACACTTAGGAGTGCCAGGTTTCGCCGAGGATGCCTTCCGGCTGCCACAATCGGCGCGTTACGTCGTCATCCTGATCGACGGGCTTGGGTGGAACTTGCTCCGCCGAGCCGCACGGGAAGTGCCGTACCTGGCCTCGCTGCTCGGAAGCGCACAGCCGATTACTTCCGCGATACCGAGTACCACGGTGACCAGCCTGGCGAGCCTGGGCACAGGTCTGCCGCCTGGCCAGCACGGGCTGGTCGGTTACACCTCGCGGGTGCCGGAGACCGGAGCGATCTTGAACGCTCTGACGTGGGAAACCGATCCAGTACCAACGGCGTACCAGCCCAAACCCACCTTCTTCGAGCGTGCGACGGAAACCGGGATTGCGGTGACGACCGTTGCCCTGACGCGATTTCGTGGCACTGGACTTACCGAAGCTGCGCTGCGTGGTGCGACTTTCGTTCCATTCGCCGACGACAGCCCCGAAGACCTGCGGATCGCCCTGATCGCCGAGGCGGCGTTACGCGGTGAGCGCAGTGTGGTGTACGCATACGAGCGGGAGCTTGATCATTGCGGGCACGTGCACGGTTGCAATTCGGCCACCTGGCTCGAACAGCTGGCTCGGATCGATGCTATGTGTGAGCGACTGCGCACCGCACTGCCGCCGGAGGTGACGGTGATCATTACTGCCGACCACGGCATGATCGACATTCCCGCGGACCAGCGAATCGTGGCCGAGGATGATCCTGCTCTCATGGCGGGCGTGTCGGCGATTGCCGGGGAGGGCCGTTTCCGGCAGCTCTATGTTGATCATGAGCAGCCTGATCGGGTAGCAGATCGATGGCGAGCGCGGCTTGCAGAGCTGGCTTGGGTACGGACCCGGGATGAAGCGATCGACGAAGGTTGGTTCGCCGCCACTGATGATCAGCTTCGAGACCGTTGGGGACATGTGCTGGTCGCGCTTCGTGGAGACTGGGCGGTGATGACGAGGGCATTCCCGCGCGAATTCACACTGATCGGCATGCATGGATCGCTGACGCCAGCCGAGATGCTGGTGCCGCTCATCGTGGCTTGAGTGTCAGGACCTGCACCGGATGGCTGAGCTGAGCTATGAGCCCACTGATGAACACTGAACCCGTACTGATCTCTGCTGCCGAGCTGGCCGAACTACTCGAATCTGACCGGCCGCCGATTGTCGCTGATGTGCGCTGGACTCTCGGCGGACCGCCCGGCAAGCCGGAGTTCGAGGCGTGCCACATTCCAGGCGCAGTCTGGGTTGACCTGGAGGCGGACTTGTCGGGACCGCCCGGCGAGGGTGGCCGCCACCCGCTCCCGCTCGCTTCGGTTTTCGAGCAAGCGATGCGTGCCATCGGCGTCCGCAAGGAGTCCTTGGTCGTGGCAAACGACGCGGCGACGTCACAGGCCGCTGCGCGTCTGTGGTGGCTGCTCACAGACGCCGGGCATCACAAGGTCAGGGTGCTCAACGGTGGTCTGGCTGCCTGGATCGCCGCAGGCTTGCCTACGGTGTCCGGTCCGGAGACACCGCCAGCGCGAGGCGACTTCGTCGCCCGCCCCGGCCGACAGGCGCAAGTGAATGCCGCTGAGATTGTCTCCAAGCTGGGAAGATCGGACGCTCCGATGCTGATCGACGTACGGGCCGCTGAACGCTATTCAGGTGAGAAGGAGCCAATCGATTCCGTAGCCGGTCATATTCCAGGAGCCATCAATCTGCCAGTCACGGCAAATCTCGATGCCGATGGCCGGTTCCTGCCACCCGCGCAGATCGCGGCCCGGTACGCCGCAGCAGGCGGTGCAGACGGCGCGGTGCTCTACTGCGGCTCAGGGATCACCGCCGCACAAGGCCTGTTGGCGCTAGAGTCCGCGGGACTAACGGCGGCGATCTATCCGGGTTCATGGAGCGACTGGATCGGTGATCCAACTCACCCGATCGCCACCGGTACAGAGCCCTGATCCGAGAGCTGCGTGCTCGCAGCTCGTTCAGCTTTGCCGCTTAGGCCCACCGAACATGATCTCGTCCCAGCTCGGCACCGATGCTCGCTTCTTTTTGACGTTCTTGCGCTGCGGCGCCGTGTCAGGGTGAGCGAGCGACTCAATCTCGAATTCATGAGCCTCGTCGGCCCGATCATCCAGCTGCACTGTGGGATCCGGTGGGCCAGGCTCGTCAGTGCCTGGCAATTCTTCCTCAGCGGTGCCACCACTAGGCCGCGGCACTTCCACGGATTCCGGCACCTCAAGGACCGCATCGTCGTGGACACTTGGCTCGACAGGGTAGTTGATCACGATGGCCGGTTCCCAGCCGCCATCGGTCGTGCTCTCGGTCTCCGGCACCGCGGTGGCATCGCTCAGTCCCGCATACACCCGTGGGGAGTCCTCGGTGTAGCCGTCCTCACCGAGGATCTCGTAGAGCGTGCCCATCGGCGATACGTCGACTACATCGTCGCTCACCGGCGGCGGTATGGGAATGCCAGCGACCGGCTGGAGCATCGGTAACACCGGAACTGTGGGCTCATCAGCCTCGTCGGCAGCCGTGACCTCACCGCTCGGTCTGTCATTGGACCGTTGATGAACTCTGTCGCTCAAATTGACGGTTGGCTCGGTGTCCCCCTCACCCGAGGCAGACTCCACCAACCAGGGGCGTCCCCGCTGTGGCCGCTTGGCCGAGGGCTGGTCACCGAGCAGCCAACGCGCCTCATCGTTGCCGGCCACGGAGAACCGCCCTCGAAGGTCGTAAAAGAAGATCGCGTGCCGATCCTCGTCATCCAGCGTGTAGTCGGCTGTTACAGCCCAGCGGCCATCGTCCAAGCGATAGGAGTCCCATGTGATGTCGTCGATGTTGACCCGGTGCCCCAAAAGCCACTCAGTCACTGTGATTCGCAGACTGCGGTGGCCGGAGGGCTCACTGCGGCGGCGGACTGAGGACGACATCGCCATCGACGCCACATGTTGGCGTTCAGCAAGGACCGGTGTAGCAAAGCGTTCGACGCGATCCATCGGTATGCCGGCAATGCGGGCCACATCTTCGAGGCTCTCGCCGGCCCGGATCCGCGCCTGAATATCACGGGGGGTGAGGGAGGTTTGCATCTCGATCTCCAGTTGTCCGAGCCGCGGCCGATCGCCACGTACCGCAGCGCGGAGTCTTTCGTCCGCCTCGATGATCAATTCCTCGCCGCTCTCGGTGACCACGATCAAGGACTTCCCATCCGGGCTGAGTCCCACCAGTCGTGCGGTGCGCATCAGTCGCGCGGCTCCTCGTGCGGCGTCTGTTCTCAGCCAACTTACTCTGCCTCTCCTACGAAATGCGGGACCAACTCGGCTCAGCGAGCGAGGCAGGAAACGCGGGGATCTTGCCTGGGGTCGTACTGTCGGTCCATGCGCGAGCCTTTTCAGGCCAAGCCAGCCACCCGTGGCGAGCTCCAGGCCTCCGGATATCTGAGTCGCCGCATCAAAGCCGAGCTTCGCGACAACCTGCTGCAACGACTTCGGTCGGGAAGAACAGCCTTTCCTGGCATCGTCGGTTTCGATGAAACTGTGCTGCCGGAGCTGGAAAGCGCGGTGCTCGCTGGCCATGATCTGGTGCTACTCGGTGAACGCGGTCAGGGCAAGACACGGCTCATGCGAACCGTGGCCGGCCTACTTGATGAATGGAGCCCGGAAGTCGCTGGATGCGAGATCCACGATGATCCGTATGCGCCGGTGTGCCTGCGCTGTCGCGCGTTGGCTGCGGAGCTGGGAGACGAGCTACCGATCGCATGGCGGCATCGGGACGAACGCTATACCGAAAAACTGGCAACCCCGGATACGTCGGTTGGTGATTTGATCGGCGACGTCGACCCGGTGAAGGTGGCACAAGGACGCACGCTGGGGGATCCGGAGACCGTGCACTACGGGCTCGTGCCGCGTACCAACCGAGGCGTGTTCGGTCTCAATGAGCTGCCCGACCTGGCCGAACGCATTCAGGTTGCGCTGTTCAATGTCTTGGAGGAGCGCGATATCCAAGTACGCGGCTATTCGTTGCGCTTGCCGCTGGACGTCTTCCTCATCGCCACCGCCAACCCAGAGGACTACACCAACCGGGGCCGCATCATCACTCCGCTGAAAGACCGTTTCGGTGCTGAGCTGCGTACCCATTACCTCACCGATCTCGCCGATGAAGTGACCCTGATCCGCCAGGAAGCCACGCTGGTTGCAGAGGTTGGTGATCATCTGCTGGAAGTGTTGGCTCGCCTTACCCGGAATCTCCGGGAATCCAGCTCGATTGATCAGCGTTCGGGTGTCTCGGCCCGCTTCCCGATCGCCGCTGCCGAGGGCGTTGCCGCTTCAGCGCTGCGCCGGGCGGCGCGTACTCATGATCATGAAACGGCTGTCGCACGGATCTGTGATCTTGCTGTAGTGCTGCCTACACTGCTCGGCAAGATCGAGTTTGAAATGGGGGAGGAGGGCCGGGAACGGGCGATCCTCGAACATCTGCTGCGGCTTGCCACAGCGGCGACGTTCCGGGATCGGCTATCAGGTCTGGATCTGTCTGGCTTCACCCAGGTGTTTGCCCAGGGTGGAGTCGTGGAAACGGGCGACTTGGTTCTGGCCTCAGACCTGTTGACGCAACTTGGTACCGTGCCGGGATTGTTCAAGGTGCTGAACCGGCTCGGATACGACGATGCGGCCGGTCGTGGGCAAGTTGCGGCCGCTGCCGAATTCGCCTTGGAGGGATTGCATCTCACCCGCCGGATTGAGAAGGAGATCGTCAATGGACGGGCGATCTATGGAGCAGCCTGACAGGACGTAATCATGGGTTCCGAGAGCAGCGGTCATGATCGCGGCGACGGAGATCGGCCGGACCGAGCGCACCACCGTTACCGCTACGGAGCTTGGCGCGGTGGCCCCGATCCGCTGAAGCCACCGTTCGATGTACGCGAGGCCATCGACCGGATCGGTCAGGATGTGCTCTCGGCGGGAACCGTACGCGATGCGCTGCGAGATCTGATGCGTCGCGGTGTTGATGGTCGCGGTGGCCTAGACCGGCTGGCCGAGAAGATCAGAAAGCTGCGTGCGCAGACGCGGCGCCGCGGTGACCTCGGCGGCGTACTCGATCAAGTTCGAGCGGCACTCGATCAGGCGCTTGCTGCTGAGCGTGAGACGTTGGCAGCCACTGACTCACCCGAAGCCCGACTTGCGGAGCTGGAACTAGACACGGTGCCAGATGATGTTGCTGGCGCTATTCGCGCTCTTGATCACTACGCGTGGCGTTCTGAGGAAGCGCGCGAGATCTTCGAGGCGATCAAGGACATGCTGCAACGCGAGGTTCTGGACGCTCAATTCGCTGGCATCAAGCAGGCACTTGAGTCGCCGGATCCTGAGGCGATGCAACGCGTCAAGGACATGTTGGCCGACCTCAACGCGCTCCTGGCAGCGCACGCGCGGCAGGAAGACACGACCGACCAGTTCGCTGAGTTCATGGAGCGCCATGGCGAGTTCTTCCCCGAACAACCAGAGACAATCGAGGAACTGATTGACGCGCTGGCACGGCGGGAGGCCGCTGGGATGAGGCTGATGGCTTCGCTTAGCCCTGAGCAGCGAGAGCAGCTTGGTCAGCTGATGAGTTCTGTATTGGACGATGCCGATCTTGCTGCTGAGATGGCCCAGCTGGCCGACAATCTGCGCGCATTGCGGCCCGACCTTGAGCGGGATCTGCCCGCGAATATGCGCCCAGGTGGTGAGCCGCTCAACTACAGCGCTGCGGTGGAGGCGGTTGCCGATCTTGCTGATCTTGAGCAGCTGGAGGACCAGCTATCCCAAGGTGATCAGGTTTCCACGCTCGACGATGTGGACATCGACTTGTTGGCCAAGCATCTTGGCCGTGAGGCGCTGAGCGACATGCAGGCGCTCCGCGAACTGGAGCGAGAGCTGGAGCAGCAGGGTTACCTGACCCGAGGAGACGACGGACTGCGATTGACACCCCGTGCGGTCCGGCGCCTAGGACAAACTGCGTTGCGGCGGGTTTTTGCTCAACTCGACGCGTCAGGACAGGGAGATCACGATGATCATCAGACGGGCGCAGCTGATGAGCCCACCGGTCTGACTCGCGCCTGGATATTCGGCGATGAGCTTCCGATCGACACCCCTCGCACGGTGTCCAACGCCTTACGCAGGTCTGGGCTGGGCCCTGCCGGTGTCGCGTTGGAGGTCGGTGATTTCGAGGTCACCGAAACCGAGCGGCGGATCAGCGCAGCCGTAGCGCTGTGTGTCGACCTCTCCTTTTCCATGGTCCATGACGGGCGCTGGGGACCTATGAAGCAAACGGCGCTGGCGCTCAACCACCTCATAGAGACTCGGTTCCGGCAGGACGCCTTGCAGGTCATCGGTTTCAACCGGCTTGCTCGTCGGCTGACGCCTGTCCAGTTGGCCGAGGCCGAGCCGGAGTGGGTACAGGGCACCAATCTGCAGCATGCCTTGATGCTCGCGTTGCGTCATGTACGACGGCACCCGGACGCCGAGCCCGTGGTGCTGATCGTGACCGATGGGGAGCCGACCGCGCATTTGACCGGTGGTGGAGATGCGTACTTCCAGTGGCCGCCGACTTCAGAGACCATCCGAGCCACGATTGCGGAGGTGGACGAACTCAGCCGCTACGGTGCGACGATCAACACCTTCATGCTCGGCGAGGATCCCGGTCTGGCCCGCTTTGTCGACGCGCTAGCCCGCCGTGCCGGCGGTCGGGTGTTCACCCCGGATATCTCTCGGCTCGGCGAGTATGTGGTTGCCGACTATCTGAGGGCGCGCCGCGGCCGCCGCTGACTCTCCCTGCGGAGTTCCGGCCTCAGCAGGGGCGGCTCACCGCACCACGTTCATCGCACTCTGCCGCCTGCGCAGCAAGATGTCGGCAAGGTAGGTGCCGTAACCAGACTTCAGGAGTGCGCGCGCTCGTTGCTCGAGCTCTTCATCGGTCAGAAAGCCCTGCCGCCAGGCAGCTTCCTCGGGCGCGCCGATCTTGAGTCCCTGCCGGGCCTCGATAGTACGAACGAAGTTGCTGGCATCGTTCATCGACTCGAAGGTCCCGGTATCCAACCACGCCGTGCCGCGGGGGAGTACGCCGACCTGCAGCTTTCCTGCCTCGAGATAGTGCCGATTTACGTCGGTGATCTCGTATTCACCGCGAGCCGACGGCCGCAGTTGAGCGGCGATGTCCACTACATCGTTGTCGTAGAAGTACAGGCCGGGAACGGCGTAGTTCGACCGCGGGCGTGCGGGTTTCTCCTCCAGGGAGATTGCCCGGCCATCGGCGTCGAATTCGACGACCCCGTATGCCTGAGGTTCTGCCACCCAGTACGCGAAAACGGCTCCGCCTGCTACGTCGGTGAAGCGTTGCAACTGAGTTCCCAGACCTGGCCCGTAGAAGATGTTGTCGCCTAGTACGAGGGCGACTTTCTCCGAGCCGATGAAGTCAGCTCCGATCACAAAGGCTTGGGCAAGCCCATCCGGGGAAGGCTGCTCGGCATAGCTGATCGAGATGCCGAACTGCGAGCCATCTCCCAACAAGCGCCGAAAGGCGGATGCATCGTGCGGCGTCGTGATCACTAGCACGTCCCGGATCCCAGCGAAGATCAACGTTGACAGCGGATAGTAGATCATCGGCTTGTCGTACACCGGAACCAGTTGCTTGCTCACCCCTAGCGTCACTGGATGCAATCTGGTGCCTGAGCCGCCAGCCAGAATGATGCCCCGCACGCCGCTAAGTCTCGCAGAATGAGCTCCCGGAGACGGCGGTAACGCACGTCGGGCGCATCCATAAGATGACACGCATGACGAAATATCTGGTGACTGGCGGGGCAGGATTCATCGGATCCAACTTCGTTCGCTATCTGCTCAACCACACAGACTCATCCGTTACGGTGCTGGACAAGCTCACCTATGCCG